>JAUIJG010000088.1 GCA_030431355.1 bacterium | reverse complement strand
GCATCCGCCAGTTACGCCCGTCGTGGTATTCGGGTCAACTGTGTGGCGCCCGGCATGGTGAGAACCCAGATGACCCATCAAATTTGTATGAATGAAGCAAGCCGCCATGCTTCTGAATCGATGCACGCCCTGGGTCGTCTCGGTGAACCGGAGGATGTTGCCGGAGCGATTTGTTGGTTACTGTCGAACCAGTCCGGGTGGGTGACAGGTCAGGTGGTCGGTGTTGATGGCGGCCTGGCCAACGTGCGTTCTAAAACACACTGAAGTCCTCTTTTATCGTTTTCTTGAAATTGTTTCAAAGGCTGGTATGCTATGGCGATGTCCGGAAAAGAGAAAAAGTCTGTCAAGTCAGGAAGCTCTGAGAAGGGAAAAGAGAACACCTGTAGCGCTTTCCTCGGCAAAACCAAGAGTCCCAGAGAGAAGCTCGCTCTTCTTGAACGAGCTATAGCTTCGGCTCGCAACGGCATTGTTATCACAGATCCTAGCCTGGAAGATAATCCGATTATCTATGCCAATCCCAGCTTCTTAAAGCTCAGTGGCTATAGTGAAGAAGAAGTTCTGGGGCATAATTGTAGATTTTTGCAGGGGGAAGAGCGTCGACAGTCTCCGCTTTCGGATTTGCGCAAAGCAATAAAAGAGGAACGCCCGGTCACATGCATTCTCAGAAATTATCGTAAAGACGGCTCAACGTTTTGGAATGAGCTAACTGTTTCTCCGGTTCATAATGATGCCGGAGAATTGACTAATTTTATTGGTATTCAAAATGATATTACTGCTCGTGTGGAGGCGGAAACCCGGATTTCTGAATTCTACTCGATGGTCTCCCATGAGTTGAGAACTCCTCTTACCTCCATTCGCACTTCACTTGGCTTATTGGAGGAAGGCAATGGCGGCGTCTTGAGCGAAGAAGCCTATAGCCTGGTGGAGATTGCTTTTAGAAATACCGACAGACTGGTTCGGCTTGTAAACGACATTTTGGACTTCAGAAAGATTGAGTCGGAAAAGTTAGAGTTGCGATTGGAGAGCGTTTCCACCACATCGGTTGTTGAGCAGGTGGTTAGTGAACTTGGTTCCACTGCCGGGGAAAAAGGCGTAAAGTTGAAAGTGGATTCCGGCAAACCTGTTCAATTGAAGGTTGACAGGGACAGGATCATTCAAGTGCTGACAAATTTGACTGCCAATGCCATCAAATTCTCATCTGAGAAAAGCCAGGTGATAGTAACGGTAAAAATGAGTAAGCCTGGCTTTGTTCGCTTTAGCGTCAAAGACTTCGGTCCAGGAATTCCGCGCTCTCAGGTTGGTAAGTTATTTCAAAAGTTTCAACAGATTGATTCTTCGGACCGCAGAAGAGAAGGCGGAACCGGTCTTGGCCTGGCCATATCTAAGTCCCTGGTGGAAATGCATGGCGGCAGTATCGGTGTGGACAGTAAGCTTGGCTCAGGAAGCACTTTCTGGTTTGAATTACCTGTTTAAATAAGCGAGTTAATTCGCAACCGAGCTAGACTTTCAAATCCGCTTTTAGCATGTAACCTTTGCCTCTGATAGTTTCTATCAAATCAGGTTTGTCTGGTTCTTTTATAGATTTGCGAAGAAGCTTTATATGAGTCCTGATAGTGTCAGGTGAGGCGGAAGCTTCATCCATCCAGACCCGGGCGAGAAGGGCTTCGGCAGTGAAGACCTGACCGGGATGTCTCATGAAAAACTCGAGTAAATCGTATACTTTCGGTCTCACATGAATCTCTTTGTCTGATTTGAAGACTTTGCATGATGCCGGGTCGATTTTTATATGCCCGTATTGCATCGTGGTTCCGGTCATCTCCGGGGGTCTGCGCAGTAAGGCCCTGATTCTTGCCGCTAACTCATTGTTATCGAAGGGTTTAGTCAGATAGTCGTCTGCCCCGGAGTCTAAGCCGACTTCTTTGTCTGATACCTTAGCTTTTGCAGTGAGCATGAGGATCGGTACCTTGCCTCCACGCTCTCTATATTGCCTGCAGACCTCAACTCCTGTGATGTCGGGCATCATCCAGTCGAGGATAATCAAATCAAACTTGTACACCCTCAACATCCCGAGGGCTTCGTCTCCGCCGCTGCATTTCTGGACCTGGTATCCCCGAGATGTCAGAGCCATTCCAATAAGATTCAAAAGGTCCGGATCGTCTTCTACCACAAGGATTTTTGCCATTCTTTCTTCCTTTTGCGATTCCTGGATTTCCCTTCCACCAGCAACATTAGGTTGAATAAAAAGTCTTTCCACGCGCGCGATGTCCTCATTATTTCATAATCTTACTCTAAATTCGAATCGTGAACCGAGAGTGAACATTCGTGAGAAATGGTTTCTTTGTTTCGAAACAGCGAATGTATGAAACGATATATATATTGTTCACGTCTTGTTCAACATTCGCGTT
This sequence comes from bacterium, assembly GCA_030431355.1. The sequence continues at coordinate 12,295 of JAUIJG010000088.1, read as the reverse complement.
TATCTTAGGATTGAGGTATCCGGTATGAAAGTCGACTCCGAAGTTCGCAGCATCTCCATATTCCCGCTAAATCTGGTCCTGTTTCCAGGAAGTGATTTGCCGCTTCATATTTTTGAAGATAAATATAAGAAGATGTTCTCCGACCTCTTAGAGAGTGGTGAAGATTTCGGGGTCGTGAGAAAACAGGGGCATGGTGATCTGGCGAACATAGGATGTACGGCCAGGATTCTTCAGGTGCAGGAATCTAAGAAAGGTCGCCTGAATGTGATCACTCGCGGAATAGAACGGTTCGAGTTATTGGAGGTTGTGCAGTCCGATCCTTATATAAGGGCGAGGATTAAGCATCTTCCGGACTCTCGTTCCAGCAGAAAAGATAAAAGGATTTCCGAGGAGTTGAAAACTGTCCTTGATGACATGATTCGACTGTCAGCCAAAGTCACCGGACAAAATGTCGAGGTGAATGAAGTCTGGCCGGACAATCCCCTGGAACTGTCATACCTGGTGCCCGCTACCTTTTACGGCTCTCCTGAAGCTCAGCAACTGCTATTGGAAATGGATAGCACCTATGAGCGGCTTGAGAACGAATTGACTCTGATGGAAGAAGCCAGGAGACATCTGGCGGCCCAATCAGCTCTAAAGGATGCCGTGGGGTAGGTGGTTTCGGTTCTGATCGCAAAACGGGGTTGATTCTAGTCTTGTCTTTGCCAAAATTTCTCAGATTCCTCGACGCAGATCATGCTTCTAAGACGATGGAGGAGCTTGAAGAGTCTGAACATAGCTCCAAACTTTCCCGTTGGATGCCATTCTTCTTTTTGCACTTACTTGCTTTATCGGTCCTGGTGAGCGGATTTAGTCTGGAGGCGCTTATTCTTTGCGCCGTGCTTTACTTTGTCAGGATGTTTGCCATTACCGGTTTCTATCACCGCTATTTTTCCCATCGCAGTTTCAGGACATCCAGAATCGCACAGTTTATCTTTGCCGTGGTTGGCGCGACTGCGGTACAGAGAGGACCTCTCTGGTGGGCTTCTCACCACAGGCATCATCATCGGTTCTCGGATAAAGTGAACGACACCCATTCTCCAGTTGCGGACGGGTTTGTCTGGTCTCACATAGGTTGGATAACAAGCGAGAAGAATATTCCCACGGACTACTCCAGGGTTCAGGACCTGACAAAGTATCCCGAGTTGGTTTTTGTAAATCGTTTCGACTGGTTACCTGGAATTGTCCTTGCTGTCTTTGTCTACTGGCTTGGAGAGTACATGGGGGCACGAGGGTTTGATGCATCAGGCTCTCAATTTGTGGCCTGGGGATTTCTCAGTACGGTGTTGCTGTTTCACGGTACATGCTCAATCAACTCCCTTTCGCATATGTATGGCTCCAGAAGATTTGACACCGATGATGGTAGTAGAAACAATCCTTTTCTAGCGCTGGTGACCCTCGGAGAAGGTTGGCATAACAATCATCATCGATTTCCCGGGTCGGCAAAGCAGGGCTACACCTGGTGGGAACTGGATATAACTTATCTACTTCTTAAAATTATGGAGCGACTGGGTATCATCTGGGATGTCACTAACCAGACCGACGTGAGTGTTATGAACAGGGAGGCTGAAGTTCAGTGGCCGGTTCGAGGTTAGCAATTATTGGTGGTGGCATCGCCGGTTTGGGCTGTGCTCATTTTTTGCAAAAGGAGTTCGACTTAACTCTTTTCGAAAAAGGACCTTATCCAGGCGGCCACGTGAACACCCTGGATGTCGCCGAAGGCGATCGCACAGTGTCTGTGGACAGCGGATTCATGGTCTATAACAGATCCACCTATCCCCAATTCTGTAGATTACTGGATGGTCTATCGGTAAAGGTCAAGCCCACCGATATGTCCTTTAGCGTCAGTCATGTACCTCGCGGCTTAGAATGGTCGGGCACCGGATTCGCTCGCTTTTTCGCCCGACGAAGCAATTTTTTCAGTGCAGACTTCTGGAGACTTTTGTTTGCAATCAACAGATTCAATAAAGAGGCCCGTGTTCTTGTGAATAGTTCGTCGGGCGATTACGAAAGTCTGTCCACCGAAGAATTCGTAAGAGGCAGAGGGCTCGGCACTGAGGTTCTCGATCACTATCTGTTGCCGATGATGTCATCTCTCTGGTCGGCGCCTGCGGATACTATGCTTAAGTTTCCGATAGTGTTGCTTGTTCGTTTCATGCATACCCACGGTTTACTGAGCGTATACGACAAGCTTGACTGGTTTACCATCGACGGTGGCGCGAGAAATTATGTAAGCGAATTGGTTCGTCCCTTCCTGGACCGGATCAAACTTTCTTGCGGTGTAAAGCGCCTGGAGAAGGTTGACTCCGGAATTAAAGTCTACCTCGACGGTGGAGAGTCTCAGGTTTTTGATAAATGTATTTTTGCCTGCCATGCGGATCAAGCAGCGGCGATTTTGAGTCCCTCTCACTTCCCGGAGGAGAGAGATATTCTATCGGGCTTCTCTTATCAGAAGAACGTTGCCTCATTGCACTGTGATAGTTCTGTAATGCCTCGCTGCAGAGGCAACTGGGCTTCCTGGAATTACAAGATTGTTCCTCATACCAAAAGTGGTCAACTGGTCTCAACCACCCATTACTGGATGAACAGTTTGCAGGGGGTCTCCGAGAATAGAGACTATTTTATCACCATAGACAGTGCCGACTCGATTCACCCGGAGTCTATATTGCAACAGGTTGATTATCTCCATCCTGTCTTCGACCTCGATTCTTTTAAGGCACAGGCAAGGATCTCTGAGTACTCTGCCAATCACAGAAGCGGTCCATTATATTTCTGTGGTAGTTATTTTAAATTCGGTTTTCACGAAGATGCCTTTGCCTCTTCCGTCAACCTCTGTGAAAACATGTTGGGGAGGTCGCCGTGGAGTTAAGGTCCTGTCTATATCGCTGCAGAGTCGCCCATCAGCGCCATGTGCCTAAGAAGCATTCCTTCGTGTACCCTCATCTTTCCTTTCTATTAGATCTCGATGAAATTGAAATTCTGAGCAGACGATTGTTTCTTTTTAGCCGTAATAAAATCAGCTTCTACAGCTTTTGCGATGACGATCACCTGGATGACAGTGGTCTCGATCTGAAGACAAAGTTGAGGGAAGTTCTTGCCCAGAACGGAATAGAGCAAGAACTCGGTCGAGTGCTATTGCTCGCCAATCCCCGGGTACTCGGTTATGTTTTCAATCCTCTTTCGGTCTACTATTGCTATCGCGATTCGGAAAGAGGAGATGAACTTCTGGCAGTGGTGATGGAGGTCTGCAACACCTTCAAGGAGAGAAAGGCTTATGTTATCGAGGCTGCTCCAGAGGCTTTCGCAGGAGAAAGTGGACTGACGAAGGATCGAAGATTGGAGAGTCGGCAGACCAAGAACTTTTATGTGAGTCCTTTCTGCAAAGTGAATGACGAATTCTACTTTCAAGTGGGTCTGCCGGAAGAGAGCTTGTCCCTGGAGGTAACCACCATGAGAGGTGACACTAAAGTTATCTGGTCAGGCCTCACAGGAAACAGATTGGAATTGGACAATCTCAGTCTGATTCTGCACAGTCTTCTATTTCCATTTATAACGCTGGCCGTTATCTCTCGCATACACCTCCAGGCACTTTTGCTATGGCTTAAAAATATTCCGTTTCAAAGGAAAGAAGAGTTGAGTGAATTACAAACCAGACTGTTCAGACCCCACAAGAGTATTGACAGAGCTGAGACAGGCTCTAGGGTTCTGGAGCGGAACAACAAAGTAGGAAGGTGAGGTTGATGAAAACTACCACGGATAACAAATCTAATTTATCTGCGACCGATTCCCTGGACAGCAAAGTGATTTCTGAGCCGAGCTTTTTAGACCGATTCTATTCGAAGCTTATTGTTGATACTCTGGTATCCATGAAAAAGGGCTATCTGTTTTTGACGTTGCCTGATGGTTCCAAAGTTGATAACGGTTCCCACGATCGAAGCTTTACCTGTCACATAGAGATAAATTCCTATAATTTTTTCAGAAGATGTATCGCTTTTGGTGCTATCGGATTCGCTGAGTCTTACATGGAGGCGGAGTGGTCCAGTGACAATCTTGTCGATGTCATACGCTGGTTCATCCTCAATGGTGATCAGTCGACTGTGATGGACGGCTCGGAAAGAAAGAAGCTGTTTCTGGATCTTTTCAATGTGTTCAATCGCATCGGTCATCGGCTCAGGGATAACACCAGAGCGATGAGCAAAAAAAATATCGAGGAACACTACGACCTCAGTAACGAGCTGTTCAAGCTGTTTCTAGACGAGAGCATGACATACTCCAGCGCCATTTTTAGTCCTGGAGATTATGATCTCGCCAGGGCTCAGGTTCGAAAGTACGAGAGTCTTGCCCGGGCGCTCTATCTGGAGAGCGGAGATCATGTCCTGGAGATTGGATGCGGCTGGGGAGGTTTCGCCTGTTATCTGGCAAGACATTATGGCGTCAGGGTTACTGGAATAACTATCTCCCGGGAGCAGTTTGAATTTGCTCGTCAGAGAGTAATTGATGAGGGGCTTGCCGACAGGGTCGACATTCAATTTAGCGATTTCCGTGATCTAAAAGGTGAGTTCGACAAGATTGCATCGATTGAAATGGTCGAAGCTTTAGGGGACGCCCAGGTTGATGTGTTTTTCGCGCGGTGCCGAGAGCTTCTAAAGCGAGATGGAGTTCTTGCTATTCAGATGATAATGAGTCCCGACAGCCGCTACGAAGAGCTAAAAGGAGGAGTTGATTTTATCCAGAAACATATCTTTCCGGGCAGTCTTTTGCTCTCTATGGAGAGGGTTATAAGGGCAACTTCTTCCACCTCCAATCTGCACCTCATCGGAATGAAGGAGTTCCCTGAGAGTTACGCTAAAACGCTCAGTCAATGGAGTTCCAACTTCCAGGCTAATCTCGACAAAGTGCGAGAGCTTGGATTTTCCGAACAGTTCATTCGCAAGTGGATCTATTATTTTGCGTATTGCGAGGCGGCTTTTGATATGAGGCAGATTTCGGTGGTGCAGTTTGCCATGACCGGACCAAATAACCTGAAGCTCCGAGAGAAGAGGTCTTTGTAAATGCTTCCCGAACCTTTATTGCAAACTTTTTATGGATGCGGTGTCTCAAGCGCCCTCTTCTTTGTTTTCTGGCTGGTCGCATTGCGTTATAAAAACGCTGCTCTAGCGGATGTTGCCTGGTCTCTTGGTTTTCTCCTCCTGGCGATTTTCTACGCTGCGATAAATAAGAGCTTTCAAGCACCTCATTTAGTACTGCTATTGATGGTTGCCCTCTGGAGCCTCAGGCTCGGAATCTATTTGTTGGTGCGAACCATAGAACATCTTGACCAGGAGGATAGTCGTTACAAAAAGCTCCGAGAGGAGAACGAGCTGCCGGAGTCGGTATACATGCTCTGGATATTTTTCTGTCAAGCTATACTCCAGGCGCTGGTAACCCTACCCTTTGTCCTGGTTTTCATCGAAAGCAACCCGACTATGCAGTTGAATCACTACCTTGCCCTCACCGTTTTTGTTCCTGCCCTTATCTTGCAGAGTCTAGCCGATCATCAATTAGCCTCTTTCAAAGCCTCAACAGATAGAGAAGCTTCCGAATCCAGGGTCTGTAAGAGAGGACTGTGGAGTTACAGTCGTCACCCCAACTACTTCTTTGAATGGCTGATTTGGATAAGTTTTGCTCTCTTTGCTCTCTCGTCGCCCTCAGGATACTGGGCATTGCTAAGTCCCTTGATCATGCTTCATATGCTTCTCAACGTTTCAGGGGTAAAAATCTCGGAAGAGGTTTCGCTCCAATCCAGGGGAGAGGCGTACAAGCAATACCAAAAAGAGACCTCTGCATTTTTTCCATGGTTTCCCAGAAGGAGTTGATTTATGTGGATTTATAGTTTGTTGGAGAGCGGAATGGTGCCTGACTTTTTTATCAGAGCAGGTATTCGCGCCATGCTTGCCCAGAAGCTCCGGGAAGAGAGTTCCGCTAACGTGGAGGCGGAAAATCGCAAACTCCTGGAATTTTTGAAGGAGCTAAGAAATTCTCCTATAGCCCTGGCTACCGATTCGGCCAACCGTCAACACTATGAGCTGCCGACTCGTTTTTTTGAACTTGTTCTTGGACCCCGGCTCAAATACAGCAGCGGTCTCTGGTTAAAGAGCTCAGATGATCTGGCCACCGCCGAGGAGAATATGTTGTCTCTCTATGCCGGAAGAGCCGAGCTGGAAGATGGTCAGAGGATTCTCGATCTCGGCTGCGGCTGGGGATCGCTGAGTCTTTACCTCGCCGAGAACTTTTCCGGGTCGCACATAACTTCAATCTCCAATTCCAGAGTGCAAAGAGAGTTTATCGAAAGAAAGGCGAGGTCGCTTGGCCTCGGCAATCTGGAGGTTGTCACCGCCGATATTTGTAATTTTGATACCGAACAGCGATACGACCGGATTCTATCTATAGAGATGTTTGAACACATGAAAAACTACGAGCTTCTTTTGAAAAAGGTATCAAGCTGGTTGGAAGCGGACGGTAAGCTCTTTGTCCATATTTTTAGCCATATCAAATATGCTTATCATTATGAAAACAAAGACGGTAACGACTGGTTGACCGAACATTTTTTCACAGGAGGCACCATGCCCTCCGATGATCTTCTTCTCTACTTCCAAAAGCATGTCTCCATTGAAAATCACTGGCGTGTATCCGGAACACACTATGAGAAAACGGCAAATCAATGGCTTGCCAATATGGATGAGAACAGAGAGGAGATCATGGAAGTCTTCAGAAACACTTATGGAGAGAAAGAGGCTAAGAGATGGTGGGTGTACTGGCGAGTGTTCTTCATGGCATGCGCGGAGCTGTGGGGATACGAAAGAGGCTCCCAGTGGATTGTTTCCCATTATCTATTCAGTCCTGCCGGAAAGAGTAATTCTCTGTCCGATCCCCGGCGCAGTGCCAGAGTGCTGTATGGGTAGAGGCGGATGGGTATTGGTCATGTTAAATTCACGCAGAACTGGGAAACTCAGAGTAGGTGTCTTAAATTGAGGTTTTTTCGATGTCTGTTCTGAGTCGATTGAAAGTAAAATCAAAACCTGGCTTTGTTGAGCTCATGGCTGACGATCTCACCCTTGAGCTTCAAGAATCCGATGCCAGGAACTTTCTTGAATGGTTGGAACAGGCGCTTCACACCTCTCTCTTGTTTTTGCTTAAAGTAGATTGTCCCGGCTTTGAGATCGAGGGACGGAACTATGACGACCACCTAGACTTTCTCGTCTTTGTTCACAAGGACGACGAGATGAGTGCCAGGACTTTTCTGGTCTCTAAGATCCAGGCGCAAAGCATCTTTGATGAGCTCTGTCTTGCTGTGGAAGCAGCTTTCGCCTAGGAGGTCGTCCCTTGAGTTCCACTTACTGTTTCATCTTGTTGCTCAATATCTTTTGCACATTTTCCATGACTGGCATAATCTGGTTTGTGCAGGTTGTTCATTACCCACTCTTCGCCAGCGTCGGGGGGCAAGAGTTCGTTGTCTATGAGCAGTTGCACAAGAAGTTGACGACTCTGGTGGTGGCACCCCTGATGCTGGTAGAACTTTTCTCCTCTTTTCTGATGCCGCTTCTGAGCACCAATAGTCTGGTCAGGAATCTCTCCGGACTGGCCTTTCTTTTTATCTTGCTTATTTTCTTTTCTACGGCGTTCATTCAAGTTCCCCTGCACGAGAAGCTCAGTAGTAGCCATTCTGCCCAGGTCATCGAAAGGTTGGTATTTTCCAACTGGTTTCGCACCATTCTCTGGACAGGTAAGAGTATTTTGCTGTCTATATTGCTTGTTATGCTATTAAATCAGATGGTGACCGGAGACTGAGTTCGGTTTACAGTCAAAAGGAGGTCCGGCAATGGAGAAAGTTTTGGTACTGGGAGCGACAGGGTATGTCGGAACCCGTCTGGTCTCTCGCTTGCTGGAGGAAGGCTACAGCGTCAGAGCCGCAGCGCGGAGCATCTCGAAGCTTGAAGGCAGGCACTGGGCCCAGCATGATCAGGTGGAGCTGGTGGAAGCCGACGTGATGGATCTGGAAAGTCTCTCCCGTTCTCTTACCGGGATCTCCCGGGTATTCTACCTGGTACACTCCATGAATTCCCAGAGCAAAGATTTCGCAGATGCCGATAGACAAGCGGCTTTGAACATGGTTAAGGTTTCCGAGCAAGCCGGTACAAAGCAGATTGTTTATCTGGGCGGATTGGGAGAAGACTCCCCCGACCTGAGCAAACATCTTCGCTCCAGGGCGGAGGTTGGCAAGATTTTGCGTTCCGGTACCGTGCCGGTCACCACATTGAGGGCAGCTATGATCATCGGCTCGGGAAGCGCCTCTTTCGAGATGCTTCGCTATCTAGTCGATCGTCTTCCTATTATGATCACTCCCAAGTGGGTTTCTATGCCTACCCAGCCCATCGCCATATCGAACGTTCTTACTTATCTCACCGGATGTTTGAGATGTCCCGACACTCTTAACAGAGTATTCGACATCGGTGGACCGGAGGTTTTGACATATCGTGAGATGATGGAAATCTATGCTGAAGAGGCAGGATTGAACAAAAGATTGATTATTCCCGTGCCGGTCTTCACACCCCGTCTAAGCTCCTATTGGATTCACCTGGTTACGCCGGTGCCTGCATATATAGGCCGCCCTCTGGCGGAAGGTTTGCGCAATCCCACGATTTGCACCAATGACGATATCAAAACACTGATTCCCCAGGACCTCTACAGTTGCAGGAAGTCCGCAAGGCTCGCCCTGGATAGAACCCAGCATCATCAGGTAGAGAGTCATTGGACCGACGCAGGCAAGATCTGGCCCGTGGCCTGGAGCAATGAAGGGGATGCTCGCTGGGCTGGCGGTACTGTCTATGAAGACAAGCGTGAAGTGGTGCTGGAAGCAAGCCCGGAAGAAGTCTGGCGACCGGTGATTAGACTCGGTGGCGAGACAGGATACTATTATGCTGACTGGCTCTGGCGTTTGCGAGGGGTGATGGACAAGCTTATCGGAGGCGTGGGTTTGCGTCGAGGACGTCGCAGTCCTGAGACCGTATCCAGTGGCGATGTTCTCGACTTCTGGAGGGTTAAACAGGTTGAAAGAGCAAGACATTTGACCCTGGTGGCGGAGATGAAAGTACCCGGTGAGGCTGTGCTTGAATTTGATATCGATGAGCTTATTGATGGGCGGGTTCGACTTACCCAGACTGCCAAGTTTTTGCCTGACGGTCTTCTGGGAATCGCTTACTGGAAAGTCATAACCCCTCTTCATGACCTTGTTTTTCACGGCATGCTCAAAGGAATTGCCGAAGCCTCCATGAAGGGTATAGTGTACGGACCCCGGCGGGTAAGAGGTACTCAGACCAGCGCCGTTGCCTCCGGCTCATAGCTGGATGCGGCTCCAGGGATTGAAATGACCGAGAACTTGTACACTCGTCCGGTGGATAGTTGGTTTGAGACCATGAACTGGAAGGCGTTTCCTTTCCAGAAGGAAGTCTGGTCTCACTATCAGCGTGGGAGAAGCGGATTGTTATACACCACCACCGGCAGTGGTAAAACCTATGCTGCGTTTTTAGCCCCTGTTCTTGAATGGTTGAACCTGAGTGGGGAGAAGAAGCGAGGCTGTAAGGTAATATGGATTACGCCGCTGAGGGCTCTGGCCAATGATATCCTCGTCTCCATGGAGGAGGCTCTGGCTGCGCTTGATGTACCCTGGCAGGTGGAGATCCGCACAGGTGATACCAGCTCTTACCGGAAGAGACGACAACTAAAGTCTTTGCCGGATGTTTTGATTACAACTCCTGAGAGTCTCACTCTTCTTCTCTCCTATGAAGAAAGTTTAGCCAATCTCAAAGATGTTGATTTATTGGTCTTAGATGAATGGCATGAGCTGCTGGGCACCAAAAGGGGGGTCCAGACCGAGCTTGCCCTGGCTCGCATGCGGGCGCTCTCTCCCGCTCTGAAGGTATGGGCATTGTCGGCAACCATAGGCAATGCGGATGAGGCTCTGAGAGTGATGGCCGGAGCAGATCCCGATCTATTTGCTGATTCTGAAAACGCTCCCCGGATTGTTAAAGGTGACATGGACCTCAGGTTGGAGCTAAGTTCTTTATTGCCCGATGAAATAGAGCTTTTCCCTTTTGCCGGGCATTTGAATACAGTCTTGCTTCCCAGGGTTGTTGAGACTATTCAGAAATTTGAGTCGACTCTGCTCTTCACAAACACCCGTTCCCAGGCAGAGCGATGGTATCAGAATATTCTTTCCTATTGTGACGACCTTGCCGGTCAGATTGCCGTACACCATGGCTCTTTAGACCAAGATATTCGTAAGTGGGTGGAGGGCGCCATATCCGGTGGTCGCTTGAAGTGTGTTATCTGTACTTCCAGTCTCGACCTGGGGGTAGATTTTTCACCTGTTGATCATGTGATTCAGTTGGGCAGTCCTAAAGGTATCGCTCGTTTACTTCAGCGTGGTGGTCGTAGCGGACACCGACCGGGTCAGACCAGCCTTGTCACTTTTGTGCCCACCAATTGTCTTGAACTCATCGAGCTTTCCGCAGCCCGGGAAGCTATCTCTCGGAACGAACTGGAAGGACGAAAGCCCCTGGCCAAACCCCTTGATGTTTTGGCGCAGCACCTGGTGACGATCGCTGCCGGAGGCGGTTTTAAGCCCGAGGAGCTATTTGAAGAGGTCTCTTCCACCTATGCCTACAAAGACCTGTCTCCTGAAGAGTGGCGCTGGGTGCTTGAATTTGTCCACAGTGGGGGAAGTTCACTCGGGGCTTATCCGGAGTACAGAAAGTTGGAGAGTCGCGAAGAGCGATTTCATATTTTTAGTAAGCAGATTGCCGCCAGACATCGTATGTCGATAGGCACCATAACCAGTGACTCATCAATGGTAGTACAGTTTCAGCGTGGTAAGCGGCTGGGCTTGGTGGAAGAGTCCTTCGTCTCAAGAATGAAGCCGGGAGATACTTTTATCTTCGGCGGCAGGGTGCTTGAGCTTTTGCGAGTGAAAGATATGGTGGCCTATGTTCGCAATGCTCGTAAAAAGAAAGCTACCCTGGTTAGATACATGGGCGGCAAGATGCCTCTCTCCAGCGAACTTGCCAGCGCCGTGCGAGAGAAGCTTGATCAAGCATCAAAAAATATATATGCAGATGAGGAAATGCTTGCCGTCAAGCCTGTTCTGGAGCTACAACGCCTTTGCTCGCAGATTCCCCGGTCTGATACGCTACTGGTTGAAAGAGTTGAGAGTGCCGACGGCAGTCATCTATTCTTCTATCCTTTTGAGGGGCGCAACGTGCATGAGGGACTCTCCGCATTAATTTCTTATCGCATATCTAAGCAGTCGGAGATTTCATTTACGATCTCAGTGAATGACTATGGTTTTGAACTGCTCTCAACTGAGCCCGTTCAACTATCGGCCTCCGAATTGAAAGCGCTATTTTCCTTAGAGAATTTAGAAGAGGATATCACCAGTAGTATCAATTCGGCAGAGATGTCCAGAAGGCACTTCAGAGAGATCGCCAGGGTTGCCGGGCTTGTTTTTCAAGGCTATCCAGGCGCCGGAAAGTCAAGCCGTCAAATCCAGGCATCTTCGGAGCTGTTTTTCGATGTGTTTAAAGAGTATGAACCTGATAATCTTTTGTTGCGCCAGGCGGAGCGTGAGATAATGTCTCATCAATTCGAGAAGTCCAGGTTGCTGGCAAGTTTAAGGCGTATAGAGAGCAGTACCATTGAGTTATTAGAGCTCGAGAGACCTTCTCCCCTTGCCTTCCCTTTGATGGTGGATAGACTGAGGGAGAAAGTCTCATCGGAAAAATTTGAAGTAAGGGTTAGTAGAATGCAGCTTAGCCTGGAAAATCATGCCCGCAGGCTCTACAAAAATTTTAAGAATATCAGGAACCTGAAAACCCATGAAAGAGCAGTTAGAGCAAAAAGATAAGACCATAGAAGTCGCTGGTCAGAGGCTTGTGCTCATGCCTGAGCGCTCTCTTTTCTATGTCGACGAGCAGGCGCTACTGGTTGCCGATATACACGTGGGCAAGGATACTACTTTCAGGCGATCAGGGATCTCCGTCCCGGAGGCCGTGGCCGATGCCGACTTCCTTCGACTCTCCAGGGCAATAGATAGAATGGCGGCCCGGCATCTGATAGTGCTGGGCGACTTTCAGCATGCGCGCATGGGGATGACCGCTAGAACCAACGAGAGGATATTGCGATGGCGAGCCCAGCATCCGGAACTCTCCATCACTATGATCAT
>JAUIJG010000087.1 GCA_030431355.1 bacterium | reverse complement strand
GATCCGGACGAGAACATCTGCGTGCCCTCACCTTTGACCGCGTCACCGCAGCGGTTGACGATCTCCACAATTTGATCGACATCTTTTTGTCCGTCGTTGTCAAGATCCAGGGTCTTCAGATATTCGAGTTTCTCCTCAAGGTATTCTGTCACCGACTCCACAGCAACCTCAGTAAGCTTTTTCTTGAACATTTGAACCTCCTTACAACCTGACGGTATCCATTACTTTGAAAAACAGAATTAAATTTAGCAAATAAAAGCTGACTGACCTGCTATTGACAGGAAAGTCAGCTAAAAATTGATTGACCTTTTGAAATCAGGCGGAGGCTGTTTCAGCTTCCTTGACAGCACTCTGACTCCATTGCAGAGAAGCAAAAATCTGGTCCGCTTCATCGGCGAAATCGTCGAACACTTCAGGAGGAGCAACAAACCAGGCTTCCTGGACATAATTATCACCATCGAATGTGGTATCCACAATTATGCCCCGGGCACGGATATTCTCCTGGAGCCACAGTCCCTGGATTTCGAGCACGTTGGTCGACTCAAATTCTACAGTTTTGGCGTAATCACGCTTGAAACGACCGGGCCAGCCTACTTGCTCCAACATAAGATGAACACTGAGGAACTCGTCTTCGCTCAACTCATGGGCAGGTCTTCTGAGCAGCTCAAGAAAGGGATTCTGCTGAGCTTCAAGGTAGTGATAGGTCTTCTTGGCAGGATCTCTGAGGCAAACTCCCACTCTTTCATCTTTAGGTGAGACGAAAAATTTAGAAATCCAGAGATAGCCTGGCCTGGGGGGCTTGGTGCCCTGTTCCCACTCTTCGGGAACTACCAACTCTGCGACCACCTCGCCGCTCTGATTTGGAATCTCAATCTTATTAACTTCAGCCATGAATTCTCCCAGCAGCTTCTCGACAACCAATAAAAGACGCGCCACTAGCGCAAAACGAAGGACTTTCACTCCCATATCATGTAGATCGAGATTTCTACAAGATCAGAGCGCTTCGAACAAAATCGCTAATTAACGGCGATAACCCATTATAACGTGTTGAATCACCAGAAGAAGGCTCTAGCACAAACAAATCTTAAGGTATGCTACACAAAGACAGAAACATTGAACACGACAGAGCACCACCAATGCCACCACTTTAGCTTTTCGATTCGCCGCAGAACTTCTTGCTCTCGCCTCTGCTTTGGGCGATTCAGCAGACCGGGCAGTTTTAACAAGGAGGCATAGATGGTTGCTAAAGTTCGATAGATCGCAGCCCTACTAACCTTCAATTTTTTGCAAAGAAATCTTAATCGCCCGGTGTCTGGGAACGCTACCTGCCTGGATTCAAAAAAACAATCGCGTCCAAATAACAGTGGAGCCCGCCAAAGGAACAGTAGTGCGGCAAGACTACGAAGCCTCATTAACAAAACCGGCAATTAATGTACAATTAGAACTCCAAAATAATTTCAGAGGTTCCGCAAGACTGCTGGAAGACGAGCCCAAGAATGTCCAACAAGAAGACAGATATGACAAGACCTTTGCTTTCATCATACCGTCCCATAAAAGGAACGTATGACGAGTATTTCTCGGATGCGAACAAGCCACGCCAGGGACTAAAAGGTCTAACAAAATTGTTGGACGAGTTTGGAGAGAGCGAATTCGTGCTCCGGCAACAGCTAGCGGACGAAGCTTTTATGCTGGGCGGCATTACTTTCTCAGTATACTCCGACAGTCAGGGTGTGGAGAAGATAATGCCTTTCGACTTAATACCAAGGGCGGTATCGGGATCAGAATGGCAAAAGTGCGAGCGCGGATTAATTCAAAGAATTCAAGCCCTCAACATGTTTTTGAAAGACATCTACCATGACAAGAAGATCTTGAAAGAAGGACTGATTCCTGAACATCTGGTAAAAAACTCCAGCGGCTACCTCAAAGAAGCCGAAGGGATCATGCCCGTCGGCGGAGTTTATGTTCATGTGGCCGGCATCGATCTGATTCGCGGTCCTGACGGAAACTTCGTGGTACTAGAGGATAACCTGAGAACCCCATCGGGAGTTTCCTATGTTCTGGAAAACCGTGCCATGATGAAGCGAGTCTTTCCTCGTATCTTCGCCCGGGCACGTATTAAAACAGTAGAGGATTACCCTCACTGGCTCCGAGGAGCGCTTACGGAGCTATCTCCCGTATCAGAGTCGGAGACTAGAGCAGTTGTCTTGACACCGGGTCCATATAATTCTGCCTACTTCGAACACAGCTTTTTAGCGAGACGCATGGGCTGCGAGCTTGTACAGGGCAGCGACCTCTTTGTTCGCAACAAAATAGTGTATGTGAAAACCACTAACGGACCCCAGCGGGTCCACGTGATCTACAGACGCATCGACGACGACTTCATAGATCCCGAGGTCTTCAACAAAAAAAGCCTCCTGGGAGTACCCGGAATTTTTGAGGCATATAAAGAAGGAAACGTCACCCTGGCCAACGCTATCGGTAACGGTGTTGCCGACGATAAGGCTATTTATCCTTATGTCCCGGAGATGATTCGTTTTTATTTGTCGGAAGAACCGGTGATTTCCCAGGTCACCACCTATCTTTGTCATCGAGAAAAAGACAGAAAGTTTGTCTTAGAGAATCTCAAAGACCTGGTGGTAAAAGCGGTGGACGCATCCGGTGGTTACGGAATGTTGATCGGACCGAAATCCACTAAAGCCCAGATTCAAAGCTTCAAAACCCAGATTGAAGCCAACCCCCGAGGTTACATAGCTCAGCCGTTGGTGGAACTCTCGACCTGTCCCACCTGGACAGGATCCGGCTCCGGCACAGCGCCCAGACGTGTAGACCTGAGACCTTACATCATCAGCGGCCAGCACACTCGAGTTCTGCCGGGTGGTCTCACCAGAGTCGCCCTTGTGGAGGACTCTTATGTGGTCAATTCCAGCCAGGGTGGTGGCACCAAAGACACCTGGATCCTGGAGGATTCCTAACTATGATCTCCCGAGTAGCAGAAACATGCTTCTGGCTCTTCCGCCAACTAGAAAGAGCGGAGAGCACCTCCCGGTTACTCCAAGTAAATCGGTCATTTATTTTAGACATTAATATGCCTGAGATAGAACGATGGTACCCACTGGTTATAGTCATGGGCGAAAGAAAGCGTTTTGGAAAGCTATTTGACGAAGATGCGCGCCAGGACGAAGAACTAATTCAAAACTACTTGACCTGGAACGAAGAGAATCCTGTAGCTGTAAAAAATTCCATTTTCTGGGCGAGAGAAAACGCACGCACCATTCGTGAAGTCATAAGTCTGGATATGTGGGAGGCGATCAATTCCCTCTGGCACTGGATCTCCCAGGGTCAAGGCAAGAGGATGTACAAGAGAGACAGGGATAGATTTTTCCAGTACCTGATCAACAACATCAACTCCATCCAGGGTATCAGCCTGAATACCCAGTCCCATGAGACGCCCTTTTATTTCATGCAACTCGGTCTTCTTCTGGAAAGAGCAGGTCAGACCGCAAGAACACTGGACTTCAAATACCATTCCATCGGTCCTACCAAATTGAATATGGAGAGCCCCATCGAAATTGCTCAGTGGTTGGCACTTCTGAGATCCTGCTCGGCCCAAGACGCTTTTTTGAAGAAGAGTAAGACCGGCATAAGCGGACCGTCGGTTTTCGAATTTCTCATCAAAGATACCGAGTTTCCCCGCTCAGCTCTCTACTGCCTGGACAGAGCAGCAAGGATAATGGCAAGAATCAGACCACCTGAGCAAAAAGAGTTGACTGAATCCATGGTGATGCTGAACAAACTGGTCAAAGAGCTAAAACACACAACCACCCAGGAAAGCCTTGAAAAAAGTCTGCACAAAGAGCTGACCTATATTGTCGACTCGACCACCGAGATTTGCAGTCAGCTACACAAAGACTATTTCGATCCCGAAATTCCTGAAGAGATTCCCGAGGAGCTTGATCCTGCTTCCAGCAGCATTCTGGCTCAATAGAAGCAGCAAAGTTCTTCCTGGGCTAATTGTCAGCACTCATGTACTTTCTGGTGCAGTCGTAAATCGAGAGTCAACATTCCACTATCACCGGTGGCAATATATTCAACCGGCCAGGGAGTATGATTGCCTTCCACAAACCGCCGGTTTACCCTGGCAGATGCATCATGACTGGTAAGAGGAGGCTCTTCGTAAAGCTTTCCTTCCGGATGGATAACATGATACTCGCAAGCCCCGATCGGATGGTGCACCTCTATATTCGGATGCATACAATTTGGTGGCTGCCAGGCTCTGAATCTGACCGCACCCACAAACTCACCGCTCACGCTGGTCTGGGCAAGTGGAAGCTCCACTCCATTTACTATGATTTTTTGCCTCTCCGGATTGAGATTGGAAACCTTGACTTGAATGCGCTCCATGGAAGAGTCTACCGGGCGGCTTACAGTCGATCCCTCTTCGACCACCGAAAGAACATGCCAGGGTTCATGGGCCACTCTCAACTCAAGATAAACCTCTTCTTTATGAAGAGTGCCGAGAACTGGAAAGCGGAACTCCCTGAAGGGTAAGAACCACTCCCTGCTAAAACGCATTCCATGCTCACTAAGATCTTTCAGCACATCATCCAGATCCTGCATCAAATAATGAGGCAGCATGTACTTGTCGTGCAAGGTCTCTGACCAGGAGATTAACTTCTCTCTATAAGGATCAAGTACAAATCGACAGATCAAAGCGCGCACCAGTAGGACTTGCGCCACCGCCATCTGATAATGCCGAGGCATTTCGAAAGCTCTCAACTCGACCAGGCCAAGCCGTCCTGTGGGCGATTCCGGATTGTAGAGTTTATCGATACAAATTTCAGCCCGGTGAGTGTTTCCGGTCATATCCACCAAAATATTTCTAAGCAACCTGTCGGTCAACCAGGGAGCCGCTTCCTGACCGGGTCCGGGGAATTGGCTGAGAGCCAGCTCCAACTCATAGAGGCTCTCCAGACGAGCTTCGTCTATACGTGGCGCCTGGGAATGGGGTCCAACAAACAAGCCTGTAAAGAAGAAAGAGAGGCTGGGGTGGTTTTGAAAATAGCGCACCATGCTAGCCAGAATATGCGGTTGCTCGATGAACGGACTCTTCAGAGTAGTAGGTCCACCAAGAGTGATATGATGTCCGCCGCCAGTGCCGACGACTCTACCATCGAGCTGATACTTCTCGGTACCAAGGGCGCAATTTTCCGCACTCTTCGCCACCAACTCCAGGTTGCGGGCGTATTGGCGCAAGGTCTCAGCCACAGGCATATTAACTTCCAAAACACCGGGATCCGGAGTTAGACTAAGGCTCCGTATACGGGGGTCCGGAGGTGGAGCGTAACCTTCTATTCTCACGCGACAGGATGTTACTACCGCTGCTTCTTCAATCGCCTCAATCAACTCCAAAAAGTCATCCACCGAAGGCATTGGTGGTAAGAATACCCCGAGGAAGCCTCCCCGTCTCTCCACGCACAGCGCGGTGACCGGCGCGCGCGAGTTGTCTTCCCGCTCTTCTATACTCTCTTGATTGCTTTCTGAAACATCGTCCTGACTTTCTTCCGGACTATTCGTAGCTTTCGTGCTGGAAATTCTATCACCACTTTCGGTGCTTCTCTGGGAACCACGGCCCGGCAGATCTCCTGACGCGGTGGAGGGATCCCGGTCAAATTCAAATTCCAGATCAGACCTGATGCGGTCCAGGGGAAGACGCAAGCCCATCGGACTCTGCCCCGGCACCAGGAACATTCGCTCTCGCTTAAACTTCCAAACCTGGGAATACCATTTGTCCTCCAGCTTGGCCATGGGAAGACATAGACCAACAGGAGAACCGGCCCCCTGGTCCAGAACTCGAGCCAGACGCTTGCGTTCGTCCTGATCGTCCAGGTCAGACTGACTGGAAATTTCAGAAAGTTCTTCTTCCAGAGGTAAATTACCTTCCGAGACAACCAGTTGAACAGGGTCTTCATATCCCGGTATTATATTTGGTTGCACATTGAGATTCTTGCTTAGCTCTTTTAAAAACTCTTCTGCCTGGACAAACCGACCGGAATCGTCTGAAGTATCAGACTGTTTCTCCACGCGGGGTTGATCTGACTGATTCAATTGATCTAATTGATCGGAGAAGGACAACAGATCTCGGTTCAACCAGATCGGCTCTCCATCTACTCTCCACAAGAGAGTCATAGACCATCTAGGCATGCTCTCACCGGGATAAAGTTTTCCTGTTCCCACAATGGGCAACGGGCCTTCACCAAACTGATCGAATACTTTCGAGAACAAGGACATGGACTTGGACCATTTGGATTCTCCCAGCGCTTCGGTAAACCACTCGGGACGCTCGGTCACCCTCATTCCGGAGTCAGCATCCGAATTCCCATTGGCACAGAGACCGTTTTCTATCGCCGTAAAAGTAGGCTCTCCACCACTGGTAAGAAGCAGATCATGACTGGCGAGCAGCGCGTCTACCGTATCACCGCACTTTAGAATCTCTCTATAGGAGTCATCGGAATATGGCTGTCCATGGTCGAAGTCGGCTCCTATTAAGGAGACATTGGAAGAGTAATCAAATCGATCAGCAGCTTCACTAGCGGTACCAAAAACAGGGGCCGCTTGCTCAGGAGTTACCGTGCAAGCCAGCGGAATATGACCTTCTGAACAGAGCAATCCACTGGTACCATCCAAACCGATCCAACCGGCTCCGGGCACATATACTTCGGTCCAGGCATGAAGATCCAGTTTCATCTCCGGCTTTTGCAAGCTCTCATCTTCCACTTCCTGAAGAAGATAGCCACTGACAAAACGGGCAGCCAGCCCTTTTAACCTCAGAATATCCATGATTATCTGAGCAGTATCCCTGCAACTTCCTGCTCTTCTAGCCAGGGTCTCCTCGCTGGTTTGAATACCCGGCTCTTCCCTCACTTCATATTTGAGATGCTCAAATACTCGGCTGTTGAGATTTACGAGAAAGTCGACCAACAGACCTTCCAGGGGAAACTGGTGGATAAATTCGCTTAAAAGCGGGCCAAGAACAGGCTTTTCCAGGAAAGGAAGCAACTCTTTCTTGACAGCATCAGGATAATCGAAGGGCAAAGTCTCACACCAGCTCTCCACATAAAAGTCAAAAGGATTGGTGGGCTTGACCTCCACCGTGGCATCCACACAAAGCTTAAGTTCATCAATCTTCTTATCGGCAGGAAAAGCCAGGCGAGCGATAAGATTGTTCCAGGGATCATACTGCCACCGCACCTGACAATCAGGCTCAACTGAGAGGCTATAGTTGAGCAGCTTGCACTTGGCATGCACAGCAGGGCGGAGGCGCACGGTGTGGGGACCGAGGTCTGCCTTCTGTGGGTAATGGTAGCTTGTGATGTGCTGGATACGATATTGCATGGTCGATACTGGCGAGCGTGCTAAATTATCCCCTACGAGGTAAGAAATAAGAGTATATAGCTTTGGCGTCCTTAATAAAAACCAAATCCAACAATGAACAGTGAAATTTTAGGCATGTCCTTCGATAGCCCGGCATCCCCGTCCATAACTCTTTTCGGAGTGGAGGACGGAAGTAAATCGCCGGGTGGATGGGGGTTTGGCTGGTATCCATCCGATGACCCGGCGGGGGTTGTGATAAAAAACCCCAGAGCCGCCAAAGAATCAGTCATGCGAAGGGTTCTCAGGGACTGGGACCGATTTCGCTCCAGTGTATTCGTCTGCCAACTCCGGGGAGCGGCAAAGAGAGTATCCCAGCAAGATACACTGCCTTTCCTAAACAGATATGCCGGTAGACACTGGCTATTCGCCCATATCGGACACCTGGCAAGACAGGCAATTACCGAGCTGCCCCTGGGAGAAGACCTCTTTTTCGAACCTGTCGGCAGAACAGATTCAGAACATGCCTTCTGCTGGATTCTGACTCAACTGAGACAGAGCGGAGCACGAACCCTCAACAAAGCTGGCTGGGAAAATATCCACAAACTCTTCTCAACATTAAATCAGTACGGACCTTCCGACTTTCTTCTCAGCGATGGTCATGTGACAGTGGCTTACCGTGACAATAAAGGCAGGGGAGAGTCCCTTTATTACTGTCGAAGAACCCCGCCCCATCCGGTCACCATCCTGCATAACGACACCCTGGAGATCGATTTTGGAGATCCCCTTGATCAAAATCGCACCATGCTTTTAATCTGCTCGAAACCGATGTCTGATGGAACATGGAATGAGATTCCACCGGGCCAGATGATAGCGGCGAAGCTTGGCAAAGTTGTGTATCGCAGCTTCGATCCGCAAACCACGAGCAGTATCAGCCAGGGGATTACCCCGGCCGACTCAACAGGCGAAAATCAAGAAATAATAGCCACGCCCGAAAAGAACGGAATATTCGAACAGCAAATTCCCATCGCCAACCAGACCATAAATCAGGCGGCGAGCAGTCGACCGGTTGTCCCCGAAGAGCTGGAGCACACAATCAACCCAAATTCGGCCTCCTTCCACACCGGTGAATTTTGCCAGTTAAAAGAGCTGGAGAATGTGAGCGCTTCCGCTACCACATCCTATGCCACCTCTCCTCTAATCGAGCCTGTTATCGGTTCCACCAGCGCCCTGGTTCGGGAACCGGTCAAATCACTGACCATCCCGGACAACATAAAACCCAGGGTTCTTTCAATCTTTCATGAAACCAGCTACGAATACTCTAACCCCGTAGAGTACAGCACCCACCGCCTGCACCTGAAACCGGTGCAAGACTTCCAGCAAGAACTCCTCGAATACAAGCTGGAGATCAGCCCCGAAGGAGAGACCAGAGAGTTTGAGGACGTGTTCGGAAACCGCAGCACGGATGTCAAAATCGATACCACATATAAAAAGCTCTCGATTAAGACTTATTCGAAGGTACGACTGCAGCCCTATCCTCTTCTCAGCTCCACCAGCGAACGAATGACGGTTCCCCTGGTCTGGATGCCCTGGCAGAGACAGATGATGTTACCCTATCTGCTTCCCCCGGAACTTCCCGAAAGTGAGCTCAGAACTCTTACTGAATATGCCATGGGATTCGTAAAGCGGGAAGATTTCGATCTTCTTGAAGCTCTTCTTGAAGTTAACAGGACAATCTTTTCAGATTACAAATATGTGAGCGGCTCTACTAATCTCCAGACTACCCCCTTTGAAGTATTCACGAAACGGAAAGGTGTCTGCCAGGACTTTGCCAACTTGTTCATCTGTATGGCTCGATTACTTGGCATACCGGCAAGATACAGAGTCGGTTACATCAACACGGGAGCGGACTACGAAAACAAGGTGCAATCGGAAGCATCCCATGCCTGGACCGAACTTTATCTACCATGGTGCGGCTGGTTTGGCTTTGACCCTACCAATGGTTGCCTTGTGGGCCATGACCATATTCGGGTTGCCGCTGGAAGAAACTACCGGGACGCTTCACCAACATCGGGCACCATATACAAAGGCGGCGGACCGGAAAAATTAACCGTTGCAGTACGAGTTATAGTGAATGAATAAAGATAATTAGAAGAAAGGTGCAAGATAGGGAAATGATCGAAAATATCTTCAAAAATGCTATCAAAGTAAAAAATGAAGTCAGTGATTTCTGCGACAAGATGGTCAAGAAACTTGACACCAGGCAAGTTATAGAAAATCACAAAGCCACCATCGGTAAGACCTTTGAAGTGGCAGTTCCGATATACAAAAACACACCAGGTGAAGTTTTCGCCGACGAATCCAGGGAGTTAAAACTGCCTGCCAGAGCCATGGACAGGGAAGCCCACTATGAACTTGGTTCTAAAGTTCGGGTAGTGCACGCCGGACCCGCTATGCTTTTTGTCGAAGACGCTAAAGACTAAAATTTAGTCCAGTACCCAGGGAGTGGCGCTTGCGCTAATTGTTCTTCCGGGATCCGGCGAATGGGCATGGTGTGGAGCGTTAATAGAATGACAGACCTTGTTGATCATTTTGCCGCTAATATGGCCAAGAGAGCCTAGCGCAACCATACAAACCGCAGCCACAGCACCTATGCCGATGGCGTACTCAACCATACTCTGACCCTTCTTGTTTCGAGCGCTCCTGTTCATCCTCACAACTCCCCTGTTTCCGACTGTTTACTTGCTCTAAATTTTCCAGCAGTCTTTCTGAAAGATTGCAAAAAATAGAGATCCGACTATCAGATCCTAGTAAATCGAAAGTACAATTTAAAGCTAACCCCCGGGTGGGGTCAGGTTGCCAACAATTCATCCCTTCGGCCGGAATTCGGAGCTACCTTCCTGGTCTCAAGTCCTCTTCCGGCACGTCACAGCCCACAAAACTCGCGTAAGCTGCCTCATTTCCATTAAATGGAGAGTAGAAAGAGTAGTCCTGAAAACGTTGCCGGTCATTCTTGAAGATAGATTTATCAAATATGCAATGATTGAATTTTGAGCGGTCGGTCATAAGATCACTCAAAACACAGCCTATAAGGGTCGAAGCCGAAAGATCCGAGTCATAAATATGGATGCGATTCATGTCAGCGGCATTAAAACTGCAATTGACCAAATTGCATTCTCGGATTCTAACAGAATCCATTTTTGCACCGACAAAATCAGTCCCTTTTCCACTGCAAGAGACTAATGTGGCGCTTTCCATGCCAGCTTCTTTGAAGTTCGCTCCATCAAAAATCATACTTTCCAATTCACTATCACGAAAAATACTTCTCTCCAATCTTATATTTTCCGCCTTCACTTTCTTCAATACCGAATGGGAAAAATTGGCTTCTCTTGCAACCGCACGGCTAAAATTACTCTTCTCGATTTTCGCTAGGGAGAAATTGGCTCGGGTCATATCACTACCGGAGAAGTCCACATTCAACATTCGGGCATTCGAAAAATCTACCCCGACCAACTTCATATCACTCAGGTCGAGATCAATCAGAGCCACGCCTCTAAGGCTCTTTCCTTTGGCCAGCGCGCCGGACACAGCGGCCCTTGCTGCTGCCCTTTTGTCTTTGCCGACGCCGGAGAATACCACCTCTCCAAATTCATTTTTTATCTTGTAGACAAAGTCCCCTGGAACTTTGCCCCCACCGGCTTTTCTCGCCCGGGCTACACTCTCGCGATAGGTGGGACCGACAGGAAGAACTCTTCGTGAACCTCTTATCTCCCGCAAAGAATCAAAGGTATCAGGAAAGAACATCAGAGCAGGCAAGGCGACCAGGGCCAGCATCGTCACCATAGCCGCCACCACCACAATGTTGTCCAGAAGAGTATTGGTCTCCTTCGAGACAGGCAGATCTTTAACCTTCACCCTCTTTCCGGATCTGAGCAACTTGATATCGGAAAGGAACTCTCTCATACTCTGGTATCGGTCATCCGGCTCTTTCCGAAGAGCTTTCAAAATAACCTTCTCGACATCTCCTTTGACATTAAGCTCGGCATCAAACTTAGAAGGGCTATCATTGACATGGGAGACGATCACTTTTATGGGATTCTCACTCCAGAAGGGCGGTCTGCCAGCCAGCATTTCGTATAAAACACAACCAAGGGAGTAAATGTCCGAACGCTCATCCACGCTCTTGCCAAGACAGTGCTCGGGACTCATGTATGCAGGAGTGCCGAAGAATTCTCCGGTCATGGTCAGTCCCTGACCTACACGATTCTCTATAGGCGTTACTTTGGCTATGCCAAAATCGACAACTTTTACTTGCTCCTGATCATCAACGCTTCTCTCAAGAAGTATGTTCGATGGCTTTACATCACGGTGAACGATTCCCTTGTCATGGGCATGAATAAGGGCTTCACCAATCTCCTCAGCGATTTTAAGAGCACGTGAAACGCTTATGGTCTCACCGGATTTAATACTATCCATAAGGGTGCGTCCCTTGCTCAACCCCATCAAAAGATAGGGTAATTCGCTACCATCAGCTGTCTTCCCCTGTCCAAATACTGGAATCAGATTTTCATGGTCGAGGCTCTCGGCTGCTTTTGCCTCCAGCTTAAATCGTTTTACCAGTTGAAGATCTTCTGCAACCTTCTCGTGCATAACCTTGGCTGCAAACTCTTGTCCATCAGATACTCGTTTAACTCTGTAGACAGAAGCCATGCCACCATGTCCAAGACTCTCTTTCACCACAAACTCCTCGCCCAGGTCAGGCAAGGGAATAGACTCAGCTTCCTTACTCTTCTGCTTGTGGATAGTCTCTTTGTTCTTCTGATACAAAGCCCTTAGACTGGCTTCCTTGCTACTCTTAGAACAGCGACAATAAGTCTTTCCTCCAATTCCCAGCCAGGTGTAAAAGGTGCCGGTGATACCACTACGACTTCTTCTCGGCTTGCCACAAAGTGGACAGGCATCAATAAGCCTTACACGAACTTCTCTCTCCTTTTGATTTTCAGTCATAGATTCAAATCTTTCATACGAAGTTGTGCATCCAAGATCAAGCTAGTCATCATGGCTTTTCTCAAGCTCTGTCTTTTCAAATCTGGTTCCGCTCAGGTCAGCATCCTTAAAATCTGCGCGATTCATCCGGCACTCTTTAAACAGCGCACCCTTTAAATTAGCTTTGTTGAAGTGAGAGTCAGGACCGCGGCATCCTATAAACTCAGCACCCTCTAGAAAAGCACCGGAGAAATTAGCGTTAGTCATCCTCGCCTTGGTAATCCTTGCCCCGGGCAATCTTATCCCTGACAAATCCATATTATGCAAGTCAGGGAAATCCAGAGCGAGACCTTTTACTTCAAGTCTTTTGACCTTAATCTCGTGAAGGGCTTTTCTAATTGCCGCCCCCTGATTCCCTGCTCTAACTTCATAGACAACGCTCCCCCACCCATCGCGCAGCTTATAGATCTTTCCCCTGGTCTGATCTTCATCTTCGTACTCCAGCATCTTGCTGCCGGCACCGACCCTGTTCTGGCTGAACTGAACTCTGGAGCCGGCAAAAGAGTTTATAGAGACAAAATAAAAGATAGGTGCTGCCAGAACAATTAGAGCCAGGACAATATACACTGGCAAATCCAGGGAGGATCTTTTCGAAGACAACTTGATTCGTAGTTTTCGACCCGCCTGATGTCCCTTCAAATCATCAAGAAACTCTTCCATACTCTGATACCGATCTTCAGGTCTCTTAGACAGTGCCTTCAGCACTATCTTTTCAAGCTGCTTATCCACCGCGCTATTTAGAGAGGAGAGTGATGGCGGCTGAGTGCTTAAATGATCAACCACGGCCTGAACCGGATTGTCATCCTTGAACGGCGGCTCTCCGGTGAGCAGTTCATACATTACACAAGCAAGAGAATAGACATCGGAACGCTCATCCACATCCTGGCCAAGACAATGTTCAGGACTCATATAGGCAGGACTACCCACAAACTCTCCTGTCTCCGTCAGTCCAGGAGCGGTCTCCAGGGCACCACGCCGCTCCATCGGCAAAAGCCTGGCGATGCCGAAATCCACAACTTTCAGCCTCTTATCCTCTCTTTCGGGAACATCCTCGACAATCAAATTCGCAGGCTTTACATCGCGATGAATAATCTTCTTGGAGTGAGCATGAGCCAGCGCTTCGGCAGCCTGGCTCATCATTGAAAGGACTTCTTTCTCGGAGAATTTATTCCCCAACCTCAAAAGTTCTGCCAAACTAACACCGCTGCTCAAACCCATAATCATATACGGTGCACCAGCGCTTGTCTTGCCATTGCTAAACACCGGAATTAAATTGGGGTGCGCTAAACATTGTTGAGCCCTGGCTTCTTGCTCGAATCGCTTCGATGCTTGTACATCTTCGGCCATCTCCTTGCGTAGAACCTTAACGGCAAACTCTTCGTCGATGGACCTGTCCCTCACTCTATAAACCGTACCCATTCCACCATGACCGAGGATCTCAACAACTTCGTATCGCTCCGGCAGGTCAGGCAGAACCTCTTCATCCGAAGCACTATCTACTTGCTCTTCACTTCTGGCAAGTCCTTTTTCATACAAAGCAACCACTTGACTGTTTGAACCAGTAGAGCCACAGGAACAGAACGATCGAGCGGTGAACCAATTCGTAATACGTCCGGCAAAAGTAACAGGCTTGTCGGCGGAACCAGTACCGGAAATTCCGCTAATTGGCTTTCGGCAAATTTCACAAAAAGGCTTTAGGTGTTGTCCTCTCCGTTTTTCATCGTCGGGACTGGCTAACTTCTCTGGCATACTTATCGAACCTGAACCAAAGCTACAATAATGGAAAGCTCAAAATACAACTATATCAACTATTGAAATCTGCACTTTAAGAAGGCCAGGTTCAAGAAAACCGGATAGAATTGTAGGTTCGAATTTACCGGAAGTTAGCGGAGCCAATTCATGCATCTATATTTACTTCGTCACGCAAAATCAAGCTGGGATGATCCGCATTTATCTGATTTCGAACGCCCTTTAAATGAAAGGGGTCGAAAAGCCGCACCCTTAATGGGAAGAGTGATAAAAGAGAGAGAGAGCCGGATAAACAAGATTCTTTGCTCTCCGGCCACTAGAACAAAAGAGACCCTCACACTCCTGGCTGAGGCGGCAGAATTGAAAACCAGCCCGGAATTCGTGGATGGTATTTATGAAGCCTCTGTTGGAGAGCTTAGAAAGATACTTCGCAAGCAAAAAAATCGCTATACGTCGATACTAATGATCGGTCATAACCCTGGTATGGAGAGCTTACAGGAAGACCTTACCGGAGAGTGGGAAAGGTTTCCAACAGCTAGCCTGG
>JAUIJG010000086.1 GCA_030431355.1 bacterium | reverse complement strand
CAGGAGTCGAACCTGCAACCTGCTGTTTACAAGACAGCCGCTCAACCACTTGAGCCACAACGGCAAAAACCGCATCCAGGATTCGAACCTGGGACAAACGGATTAGAAATCCACTGCTCTTTCCTCTGAGCTAATGCGGCAAATATTCATGTGCTCATTGCTGCTTTGACTGCCCCGAGAGGCGGTCGGCAAAGTTTGGAGGTAATAGGAATCGAACCTATTTCATGCCGGTTAAAAGCCGGGTGCATAGCCATTCTGCCATACCTCCTTTTGATTTTGCCTGGTATGGAATATGGTGGCAGGAATTTCATTCGATGCGGCTGGATTCGAACCAGCATCTCGCTGCTTAAGAGGCAGTTGCTTCCCTATCAGCCACGCATCACAGTCTGGGTTTGTTAATTTTGGACCCCTGCCAGGACTCGAACCTGGAGCCTTCTGGTTCGTATCCAGATGCTCATCCAATTGAGCTACAAGGGCTAGGTGGTCGGTGGGGCACGGATTCGAACCTGCGAAGTCTTGCGACTCGTGATTTACAGTCACGATGCTTTGGCCGCTTGCATACCCACCGATATGGAGTCCCCTGCAGGAATCGCACCCACCTGGACCGGGTTGCAGCCGGTTGCCTAACTTCTCGGCCAAGGGGACTTGGTTGGAGCGGTACAGCGGATTCGAACCGCTATCATCCGGTTGGAAGCCGGGTATTCTGCCGTTGAACTAGAACCGCATGGTATTTTTCGAGTCTACTTTTTCAAAGAAGTCGTTCTCGAAACTTTGCTGCTAAATCTGCTCAGACAATTGCAAAACCTCCTTCATTACTGCTGCAATCTTGGTTGTGGTGTCGGATACGGAATTGTGCTGGACCGATTTTTGCTGGTCGCCGCAGCAGGACTTGCACCTGCACTCCACCGCTTATCAAGCGATTGCTTTACTCCTTAAGCTATGCGGCTCTCTACCCGGTAAAGGACTTGAACCTCCAACCATCTCCTTGTAAGGGAGTTGCTCTACCATTTGAGCTAACCGGGTATGGTGCTTACGGCTGGAATCGAACCAGCGACGCGCAGGGCTTCAACCTGCCGCTCTACCAGCTGAGCTACATAAGCGTGGTGCCCGGAGAAGGAGTTGAACCTTCAAATTCCTGTTTCTAAGACAGGCGCATATGCCAGTTCTGCTACCCGGGCAAAGATAATGAGTGGAGGCTATCGGAGTCGAACCGATTACCTTCTCGTTGCAAGCGAGATGCTCTTCCAGAGGAGCTAAGCCCCCGATATTTGAAACAGATGGTCGCGGAGGTTGGATTTGAACCAACGCCCCCTCGCTTCCAAGGCGAGTACTCTGGCCAAGCTGAGCTACTCCACGAAATTGGCGACCCGTACGGGATTCGAACCCGTGACTTCTACCGTGACAGGGTAGTGTGCTAGCCGCTACACTAACGGGTCGCGCCGACAGTTTTTGTTCCGACTTATCGAGGTCGTGGATCCGGCTGCGACACTGCCATCTGTCCTACAGGCAGGAGCCGGACGGCGCGCCACTATCAGCTCACAGGTTTAGATGCCGAGTACATTGTGAAAAATTTGATAGTGGTGGCACTGGAAGCAGAGACCGGACTCGAACCGGCAGTCTTCAGGATATGAGTCTGATGTGTTGCCGTTACACCACTCTGCATCAAGAAATTTTGTTGTTTTTGTTTTGGCGCACCCCCTAGGATTCGAACCCAGATCTGACGAGTTTGGAGCCCGCAATGTTGCCAGTTACACCAGGGATACTTGGTTAGTGCGCTGGTTGCCCATGACGTTGCTAGTCGCCTGGGCGGCATGGCGCACCAATGGGATATGAGATTTTCAGGGTTCGATCAATTTTCTGAAAGAAGGCGCACAAGAGCTAGACGAGGTTGATCACACCGCGACTGAGATCATGCTTCTTCTACTGAAGCCCGGAATTTATGCCTCTTAAAGACTAAAATGCCTGGGCTTTTGGACCCAGGCTACACAACTCTGAAGAGCTATCTGCGCTATAACACCCGGGGGATAAATAAGCAAAGTGGCTGGGAGCCCATATAATTCAGGCTCTCATGGCGTTTTGCTACTAGCTGCGAGTCATTACATATTCTCAGGAACATGATATTTCTCCTGTTGTGCAACATTCTATCTACGTTTGCTGAGCAAATAATTTGCCCAGCACTAAAAATAATACCACGGGAATTTGGATTTTAGACAGTTTTGTCCAAGATTTTAATGAACAAATTTTGAGTGCGCAATGGCATTCAGTCTAGAGTTCATGAATATTTAGTCGAGGTATTTTGTTTTACCTTCCTAAGATTCTACTCTTAGTATCTCTATTTTCTTATATCTTTGACTGTACTATTCAAAGATAGCTATTTGCTTTTCTTCTGAGTATCTCTTTTAGATGAATTAGAATCGTGCGTTTACGTTCGCGAATAACAGTGGATAAGCACTAGATATGGTGATTTGTAGTCGGATATCATTTTGCCAGTAAACGGTCTTGATTCTAAGAGTGCATTCAAGGCACTCTCCAGTCGACAACTTTGTTTCATTTGAATGAACGAATACTCTGTTGCGTATAGTTGAGTGTACTTTCTGCTTATTCCGGTGTGAGAAGCGAGAAGATGCTGCTCAAAGGCTTTGCTCAAGGTTGAGTCAGAATAGGAATTGGCGGTTTCGTTGATTTGATTTTTGATAGTTTCGAATGTTTCAGAAGTAGAAGTCTCTCTTGATTCGCTGCTTAATTTCGTGAAAGCTTTCCTGATTTGTGAACAGCTGAAGGAGAATTGAGTGGACCTCGTTTTTCGAACTAACTCACTTAGTGATAACCTAATCTTTTGTCTGATTGCCCAGAACGTGGCATATCTTTCCTGCAACAACTTCGCAGTGGAATTGGCTGAATATATCTCGTTTTCTAATATTGCTTTGAGTCCTTTTATCCAGGGCATGATTTTCTTTGCACCATGGAAGATAGTACCCGCGGTGGCAGAAGTCTGTTTTTTGCATTTTGCACATTCTGTAACTGAACGACTTGAGAGTTTGTATCCTCTTCTATATCCGCAGCCAGGGCAGATGAACCCATCTTTCCATCTAAGTCGTTCTATTAATAGTCTGGCCTCTTCTTCTGTTTCAACGGATGAAATAAGATTGGTTTCTTTGTTCATGATTTTTACCTCCGTATATTAGTAACGAAGGAATAGGTTTTAAAGTTCATAGCGCTCTATAAGCAGTTATATTGAAACTTGCAAGGTCTTTGGAATTTTGGTTGTACGCAAAAGTCAGGGAGAGAAGGAACCAGAGTAAAGAGTATAGGGTTATACGCAAGAGTCAGTGAGAAAAGGAACCTGAGTAAAGCGTACAGGACCATACGCAAGAGTCAGGGAGAGAAGGAACCAGAGTAAAGCGTACAGGACCATACGCAAGAGTCAGGGAGAGAAGGAACCTGAGTAAAGCGTACAGGACTATACGCAAGAGTCAGGGAGAGAAGGAACCTGAGTAAAGCGTACAGGGATATACGCAAGAGTCAGGGAGAGAAGGAACCTGAGAAAAGCGTACAGGACTATACGCAAAAGTCAGGAGAGAAGGAACCTGAGAAAAGCGTACAGGACTACACGCAAGAGTCAGGGAGAAAAGGAACCTGAGAAAAGCGTACAAGGCTATACGTAAAAGTCAGGGAGTTTGCTCGCTGCCAAATTCCCTAATATAAATTTTGGAACCTTTTCCTCGCCGGGCAGGGTTCGGTGGACTTTGATGATGTTATATTCTTCTGCGCGGTGATTCTAATTTCTATTCTGGATGGTCACGAAAATGAAAGACCTGCATTGGTTCATTGTATTTGGGCTGCTACTGGCTACGCCTTTCCTGCCTTCGATTTTGAAAGCTAAGTGTCCCAAATGTGGAAAGCGAAAAGTACAATCTTTGGACACTTTCAGGGTGCCCGACGAGAGCGAGCCGAGTGGTTATACTTTTGTGGCATTGTACCGATGCGATTCTTGTGCTGAGCTTTTCAAGAAGATCAAGGAAGGTCAAATGATTGAGTCATCGGAAGAGGAGCATCAGTCCTATGCCGATGAGGCATTGAGTTAGCATCTGGAGAATCCACCGGCATTCGCGGCAAAAGAGCCTAAAAGAGCCTTTAAAAGAGCCTTG
Source organism: bacterium (assembly GCA_030431355.1). Next base: position 10,571 of record JAUIJG010000086.1, on the reverse strand, counting down.
AAGTTTTGGCAGGATTTAGCCGTCTTTTAAAACTCTACGTATGTCGTCCACTCTTTTGCTGATTCTCGCAGACTCTTCCAGCTTATTTCTTTTGGCAAGAAGACTCGCGTATTTCATACAGGCATGCAATGTTTTCAGGTTGTTTCTGCCGTAGTTCTTTTCGCAAATTTCCATTGCCCGTTTATAGAACTTTTCAGCTTTTTCCAGCTCTCCTTCGGCTTCGTACATGTTTGCTAGATTATTGAGGGTTTTTGCCATGTGGGGGCTGTCTTTACCCACGGCACCCTCTTTGATCTTCATGGCATTGAGTAAGAGCGGCTCGGCTTTTTTTAGTTCACCTTCCAGGAAGTAGCATGTGCCCAGGTTCATCATTGTGACAGCGGTATCCGGATGTTTTTCACCCAGTTGTGCTTTTCTTATCTCCAGAGTCTCTTCGAATACAGGTATTGCCTTAGAGAACTTGCCCTGCCTGGTATAGAAGGTCGCTATGTTGTTCAGGCTGTAGGCTACCGGAATACTCTTTTCGCCGTTAATCTCTTTTCTTATCTCCAGCCCTTTCTTCATCAAGGGCTCAGCACGGCTGAGTTGATTCTTCTCGACGTAGACACTTGCCAGGTTGGAAACAGCATCAGCAATCGCTGCTTTGTGCTCCTTGTTGTCTTTTGTCTGGCCTTCATAGATTTCTATGGCGCTCTTGAAGAGTGTCTCCGCCTGGGGGAAGTCTCCCTTTTCAAAAAAGAGTCTACCGAGGTTGCTTTTGGCGTAAGCTACTTCCTGGTGTTGTTCTCCGTAAGTCTTATTCGCTAAATCCAGGGAGCGAGTCAAAGAGGTCTCAGCGCTCTTAAGCTCTCCCAGTTCAAGATAGACCACGCCAAGGTTGCCCAGATCTGTAATCAGAGCTTGTTTGTCTTTGTGTGCGAACTTATCGATACGAGCGATGGCTTTATTATAAAGCTTTGCCGCTTCCTTGTACTGTCCGTTTTCCAGCTTCACCTGGGCTAGCAGGCTCAGATCGTTGGTGTATTCAGGGGAGCCCTCGGGGTCATTTCTCTGTCTCAGCTCGAGGGCTTTTTCTAGGAGGGGTTCGGCGTCGGCGAATTTGCCTGTGTCGTGGTAGAGCGCTCCGAGATTTTCGAGGCTTATTACCAGGCGTTTGTCAGAATCTTTGAACCCTTCTGCGATTCGAAGCGCTTCTTTCAGGTTTAGTTCAGCTTCCTGGAAGTTGCCTTTCTTGTATGCGGAGACTCCATCTCTGTCGTATGATGACCACTGCATCTCCGCGCAGGCGCCCAGGGTCAAGCAGGCGATCAATGAGCCAGAAAGCACTTTTTGAATTTTTTTTCTTCCGGGCTTGAACATAACCTAGTACTGACTCTATCTTCTAGAGTATTAGGAGGGCATTAGTCTTGTAAATTATAAATCAGTATGACTCTGGTTTCCAGGTGATTCTGGCAAAGTTTTGTGTAATCGCTAGATTAAAAGCCTGTTTTCTTTCGAGTATAAGAGCTTACAGGTCTCGGATTTATCGAGTTCAACTGGCTGTAATCTTTCGTGCACCTCACCTGCAAGTTCTCTGGCATCTGTAGAACCCGAGTGCATTGGAAGATATCTGTCTCTGGGGTCCGGATTCAGATTTTGGTTGAGGTTTGCAAAACATAAGACGCGAGTGGCGAGCGTATCCTCAAATTCTCTTTGTGGGGCGTTTACTTTTGATCCTTAATGAAAGATTCAAGGTACTGTATCTGGTGCCCCCGGACGGTATAATATGGATAGAGGATTCTATCATGAGAATGTACAGAAGATTTTTATTTCGCCTATCGATCATTGAGCCTATTGTTGTCTTTTTGGCTGGTCTTGCGATTTTGATGGTTCTGTCGATAGCTCTTGATTTACCTTTAGGAGAGTTCGTATTCTGAGAGGCAGTAAGTAGTCGAGTTCCACGGGATCTGTTAGATTGAGTCAAGATGAATCAACGCCATGGACGTAATTGAAGTCATATTCAATGCCATTGTATATGGCGCCAATTGAGAGAGATGAAAAATTGTAATTTGAGAGGTCTAGACCTTTTGCTTTCCTGACTTCGTTGAGGGTTTGTTCTTCTTGTCCGGCTTTTTACCGCTATTTTTCTTCGGTTTCTTCTCCGGCTTCTTCTCTGGCTTCTTAGATTGACTTTTCCCTTCGTCTTTAGCTTTGGTCGAGGAAGCAGCGGCTCCTTTCGAGATCGAGTCTCCGGATTTAGTGGCGGAATCGGTAGTCTTTTGCTCTGCTTTCTCTTCCTTCTCTGTCTTTGCCAGGTCCTTTGGCTGGTCCTTAGCCAGTGCTGGTAAGCTTGGATCTATGACTTTTATCGACTTGCTGTGTAGACCATAAAAGTATGACCCAAGGAAGGTGTCTATCACTAGAAGTGTCGAGATAAAGATGCCTTTCGCTTTCATTTTTTCCTATACCGCACGTGTACCGTTATCATCTTCTAGTATCTTGCTAGGCTTCTTTTTCTTCTATTTGTCTTTGACGTTAAAGTGCTTGGTGTCCTGAAAGTCTGTTCTTTCAGAAGCGTTGCGCTTGTAGGTGATTTTAACGTCTTCCGGTTTGAAGTCTTCGTGTATTTTGCCACCAGATACCAGTTTTACTACCAGTTCAGCTTGTTTGTCGCCGGGATGTTTGTTGTAGTCCTCCCCAAGCTGCTTGGACTCGAATAAAATTGAATTGTCCCCTGGTCTGACTTTGCTTGTTATGTCCACGATTTTGCCAGGGCCGAAAAACCCATCAACTTGATCGCCGTTTACGCTCACTGTAATCGAATAGCCGATGAAGTCGGTTCCTGAGGAAGTTAACCAGTACTTTTTCACACTTTTCTGTCCGGTGCTTCCAGGTTTTGTACTGGCTTTTGCTGGTGCTGCTTTGCTTGCTTCACCGCTTGCCGGTTTGTCCACCGGCTTCGCATCGTCAATCTGGTCCTGCTCGATGGCGCCATCGGTTCCCCGTGGCACCCAACTTACCGGCACTACCTGTTCATGTAGACCGTACCAATATCCACCAAGACCTGCTCCGCCGATAAGCAGCGCAAGAATTACAAGGTCCAGAATAGCTCTTACGAACTCATTCTTTTTGCCTTTCTGACCAGTACCAAGATTCTCTGCCATAGAGCCATCCTTACGAACGCATATACTTTTAAAAGTCCTCTAAAGCTATTATTACCCAGTATTCTCAACTCAAAAACAGGGTAAATACTATAAGAATCTGAAGATTGTGATAGTCTGAGTAGACTGAATAGTTTTGCCAGTATTCAGGTCAGGGGTCTTAGAATATCGGGAATTTTATGAGTCTCCATAGTTCGGTTCCGGAGAGATCGGTCATAGTTTGTGTAAGAGCATTTACGAAGGGATTCGTGCTTCTCGCTATGTCCGTTTCCTGCTGTCTTGGTTCCATACCGGAGGCGATGGCCCAGACTCCTTCTGTCGACAAAGAAAGGCAGGTTTACAATCTTTATCTTGAGTATGAAAAGGCTCTGCGCTCAGGGGATCGAGCCAAGGCGATAGGATATCTTAGAAGGGCGGCACGATTCGATCCGAGCAGCTATTCAGCCCATGTCCATGCCCAGTTGGCGGATAGTTTTCTAAGAAGTGGTGACTATAAGAACTCTGTCGGGGAGGCCGAAATAGCTCTCAAGTTCGACTCCGCTTGTGATGAAGCCTATTATTCCATGGCACTGTGCTACTGGAAGAGCAAGGATTATGATAATTGTGCCTCCAGTCTGGAGAAGTATATTTCCATGGGGGGAGAGAAGAGCACTAAATCGAGTGCTCGCAAGTTGTTGAAAGAAGTCGCTGCTTATTCAGCCATGAATAAAGCCTCAGCCCATCTTAATAAAGGTCATTATGGGAAAGCTGTGTTTGAGTTGGAACGGGCGGCAAAATATGATCCTAGTCCGTATTCTGCCGCTGTTCATAAGAGTCTTGCTTTTGCGCTGGCGAGAACAGGTAGACCGGAGAGAGCCATAAAGGAAGGCATAAAAGCCGTAGATCTCGACCCAGGTGACAAAGATACTATATACAATACCGCTATTGCATTCCAGGACGTAGCTAAGTTCGACCAGGCTGTGGATTGGCTTAATAGATACATAAGCATGGAGGCAGATCCCGCAAGGCGAAAGGCTGCGGCTACTCTTTTAATTGAGCTTAGAGAGGACAGCAAGCAGTATAGAAACGCCGACAATAACTTACCTGACTATTTGGTCCAGATGAAGTCCGAGGGGAAATTGGCTCGATGGTCCAGAGATGCGTTTCCACTTAAAGTTTTCTTGCATAGTGGACGAGGTGTCAAAGGATACCGTTCGGAGTTCGATAACTACGTGCTCGAATCCCTTGATACCTGGTGTCGGGAGTCAGGAAAGAAGATGAGCTACAGTCTGGTCGATAGTCCCGAGAAAGCTAACCTGTCTGTAAAGTGGCAGGGGACAGAGTTAAAGGGCAAAGTTCGGAAAGATCATCGTCTCAAAGCCGGACTCACTAATTTAAGGTGGAACAGTCAGAAAGAGATTGAGAACGCCGAGGTATGTGTTTTGACTGTGGATGCCTTCGCGCCGGATAAGCCTGTTGAAGAGGGCGTTTGTGCGTCTGTGTGTATGCATGAGATTGGTCACGCTCTTGGACTGGGACATTCGACATATATCTACGACGTTATGTACTTTCGCTCTTCTTCAAAACAGACCGGGCGACCCACCAGGAGGGACCGTGCCACCATCGCCAGGCTGTATTCTTCTTATCCTGTGATAGCGGACTTTAAATCCCGAGCCAAGCCCCTGCCTGGTGGCAAGAAAATCAGATATTTACCGCCTCCCACATTCTTGCCTCCGGCGAAGCCGCGCACGGATAAGATCGTTCCTCCGGTTTTTTTGCCGCCTCCAAAGAAAAGAAAGATTCATGCTCCGGTGTTTACACCTCCGGCCAAGACTGCCAGACCGAAGAAACCGACTTTCCTGCCGCCGCCGGTCAAGAAAGTGCCAGAGAAGAGAAATATGGGGGGAAGTTCTTCACGACCCAAGTCTAGACCACCTGTTTTTGTTCCGCCACCACCAAAGTAAAAAGTAATACTATAAGCAACACTTTCTCTACTGTATTTTTTGCTGCACTCTGGTTATGGAGCGTGTTAGGGTGTACTATATGCTGGTTTGTAGCGCGAAAATAGTTTTGCATGGTAGCAAAAAGAATATTCCTTTTATTGGTGGTGTTAGTGGTGACCTGTAGTACCTGTCAGGTTTCTGATGCTGCCTGGCAAGATCCGTCTCGCCAGGATTACATCAATTTGCCGGTCTTCTTTGTCACTGACCGGAAGGTCACCGTGGAGCAAGACAAGAGAAAGTACTCCTATGGAAGACAGATCGATTTTGACGGAGAGGAAGCTGAAGGGGAAAGCGCCGGTCTGACTTTTGGTATAGAGCAGTTCAGAACCCAGGCACCCCAGCTGGGAGGTAGCCGTAGTTGGCTCTCGGCCTTTGATCTGGAAATCTTCGGTGATCGTTTTCACCGTCGAGGCATGAAGTGGCGAACATTCTCAGGTCTGGTTTACGGAGAGCTCTATGGATGGAGTAAGAGAGATTTGTTTTATGAGCAACTTTCACAAACGCTTGACCGTGTACCGGAGCGAGAGATCTTGATATTTGTTCATGGCTGTTGTGTCGACCACAAGAAGGCTGCTCGTCAGGCTGTCGATATACAGAAGTGGTATCGTCGACCGGTAGTTCTCTATGATTGGGGGACTAAGAGCAAAGACTACTATCAATCTCTTCTCTCTTATCCTAAAACAAAGAGCAGATTTAAAGGCTTCATCGAAGATTTGAAGACCAGGTACAAAGATGCTCGTTTGACCCTGGTGGCTTATAGTGTGGGAGCCAATATTCTAAAAGACTATAGTATTGAGGCCGGCCAGGAAGCCACCGGTTCTTTTGATAGTGTAATACTCTTGCGAGCTGATACCAATATTGGTGAATTGAAAAAGGCTTTGCCGTTCATCGAAAAGTTGAGTGTCAACCCAACCCAGGTCTGGGTGTCAAGCAATGATTCTCAAATGATGGCTTCCCGGGCGCTGCGTGTCGTCACAATTCTTCCTCGAAAGATACTGTCGGTCAGAGGAAGGCGAGCCGGTGAGACCGGGGCCTGGAAGAATAAGGTCGATATTGATGGGTATGGAAAATTACAGGTTCTTGATATATCGAGGCTCGGTCTGGGCCATGAGATCCCTTTTCGGCTATTTCCACTTTTCGCAAAAGGTCCTATCAGAGCCGGAGATCTCGGTCCATTTACTGTCGAACGTGGCGAGGGCGACCTGTTTTTTCTCTCGGAGAGATAGCCGATCCCGTTTGAATGACTGAGGGTTGCGAAGGGTTGTCAGTCGCCAGAAAGGCTCTTCTAGAAAGTCTTAAGCCGAAATCTGCCGTGTCCGTCAAATTGCTTTTCAATATGATAGGATGACTCTTTCAGTCATTATTTTAAGGTTTGAAGAGGAGCTTCTAAAGTATGAAAATTACCCGCCGCGCTCTCATGTCAGGTGCTTTTGCCCTGGTTGCCAGCATCGGTTTGAATGCCGCAAGCGCCAGCGCTGCCCTGGCTAACACCTATGCAGAATTTATTACCAATAAAGGTAACTTCAAAGTAAAACTGTTTGACAAGAAAGCACCGAAGACAGTGGCAAATTTTGTCGGTCTCGCCGAAGGCACAAAGACCTGGAAAAATCCTAGAACAGGCAAAGTGGAAAAGAACAAGCCTTTCTACGATGGACTGACATTCCACCGTATTATCGACGGATTCATGATTCAAGGTGGTTGTCCCCTGGGCACCGGCACCGGTGATCCCGGATACAAGTTCGCCGATGAATTCGACAAGAGTCTCAGGCACAGCAAGCCTGGTATGTTGTCCATGGCCAATGCCGGACCCGGCACAAACGGCAGTCAGTTTTTCATCACTCTGGCTCCCACTCCGCACTTGAACGACAAACATTCCATATTCGGAGAAGTGGTTGAGGGTATGGATGTGGTCAATAAGATCGGTAAAGTAAAAACAGGACGCGCCGATCGACCCCTGCAACCTGTTGTTATAAAGCAACTGAAGATCGAGCACGGCGGTTAGGTCAGGATAAGGTAGGTTCAGCTCACTTCGCATCGCATCGAGAGATCAAGCAACTATAAGAGTACGAAAGTACGAAATTACGATCAATTTGAATAATCATGCGGGTTTGATGAACCCTGGCGATTTAAAGAAGAGGAAGCACTCGCTTCCTCTTTTTTGTGTGGAGAATAGCTAGTCCGATCCGGAAGCTGGAGATAAATAATCTACTCTGTGGGTATCTCAAAGCAGAAATTACTGCCTTTCCCTGGTTCGCTCTCCACCCAAATGCGTCCTTTGTGCTCTTCAATGAGGGATTTGCATATGGCAAGACCGAGACCAAATCCCTTTTTCTTTGTTTCAGAGCTTTGTTCCAACTGTCTGTATCTTTCAAAGACTGCGGTGTGAAGCTCCTTTGGAATACCGGGACCTTCGTCTTTGACCTGGAACTTGGCCTTCAAGCCTTCCATTCCGGCGGTAACCCTGACGGTTGTATTGTCGGGGGAGTATTTGACGGCGTTGGTAATAAGATTGATCAGCACCTGGACGACTCTATCTTCATCTGCCTTTATGGCGTCGTTTGTGTAGTCTACTTCTATATTGACCAGAGCTTTCGATTTTGAGCCTTCCACGGTGGTCATCGCTTTTTTGACAATTTTGCCCACCGACGTGTCAGCCTTTTCGATCTCCAGGGTACCGGACTCCAGCTTGTGCGAGTCAAGGAGATCCCGTACCAGGGAGATGAGGTACTCTGTTGAAGACTGGGCATTTTCAATTTGCATTTTGCCCCTGCCTTTTAACTCTCCGTAGATACCCTGGCCAACCATATCCAGTACCACTCTAATGGCAGTCAGTGGCGCCCTCAGATCATGACTCACCATGGCTATCAGGTCCTGGCGCAGCTGCTCGAGACGGTGACGTTCGGTGATATCTAAAACGCTTATGAATAACTTATCCTCTCCGTCCACGTACAGTTCGTTCACGAAAACTTCTGTGGCGAAAATCTCTCCAGACTTTTTCTTCCCCATCCATTTTTCCGGCTCCGGATTACTGGTTATCTCACCATGGTCAGGAAAGAGAAAGGAGATCGGTTTGTTGGCAAGCTCCTCAGCCTGGTATTCGAAGAAAGCTGCAGCCCTCTTGTTCAGTGCTCTGACCCTGTTGTCTCTTTCGACAATGATCAAACCAAGTGGTAATCCTGTGAGAATTCTTTTGTAGCGGTCCTGGAGGTTTTTGTGACTGACTAGAAGGCGCTCGACTTCCCGGGAGCGTTTTTCAGCTAGCTCTTTCAATTCTGCGTATGTTAGAGGATTCTGGGTTTGCTCCTGATTTTCCACCAGACGAAGAACTCCGCTTACTCATCCCATTGTTTTATATCATGTAGCCATCTCCAACACGTGATCCAGCTGCTCGGGGGAGCTAATTTTTATACACTTGTTACCGCCCGGGCATCTACGACCTATGCCGGTTAAAGTATTTGTGCCATGCCGCCATCGATTCTGCCACTTTCCGATGGTAAAGAGCATGTCAGTAGAATGAAAATAGAAAGTTCTTTCCTGTTGACAGCTCCTAATAGCGGGGGACTTCTCGTTATCGAGTTTGTGGCACACATGGTACGAGGAAGTTTTGAGATGAAAGAGAGAATTGTTGAGATAAAAAGAAGTATGTTGGTCGAAGAGCCCTGGGTTACAGTAAAAAATGGAGTCCGAGTGGTCAGACCTGCCGTTATCTCCTCAATCAGCCTGTTGCCCCATGGCCACAAAGTTGAGTCCGGTCCGGCTACTGATTATGACTCGGAAAGTCTTTTCCGAGTTGTGGATGAGTCCGGCCCGTGCTATGAGTTTATTGCCACGGCTTGTCTGGATGACTCTGGGATTGCGTTGAATATAAACAGCGACAGCGAGTTAAGATTTCTGCGCTGATAAATAGAATGATTGAGATAGCTCTATGGCTTATCTCTTCCTTCCTCCATCTTTATGAGTTCCCTTCATTTGTTCAACATATTGCCGTAGCTGGGCTTTCCAAAAAAGACCCCGGAGAGTGCTAGTATTAAAGGACGTGGAGGGAGAGAGCAATGTCCGAAGAGAGACTTAAAAGAGCTGAAGATCAGATAAAAGACCTTTATTCTGAAGTGGAAGATCAGTTTTATCGTTTGTTTTCTCCACAGAATCAGGAGAAAGTAATCTCTACCCTGGGCACCATAGCGCAAAAAGGTAAGGAAGGACTTACTTTTGCCCTTGAGCTTATCGGAGAGCTTTCCACTGAACTTACCGGGGTTAAGTCTTTCAAGGTAATTCCCAAGCCCCCGGCAGAATTAAATGTTGAAATCGCATTCAAACGTGCCAACACGATCAAGTTTAAGCATACAATCGCTCCGATGGTTGATTTGGAGTCTGTTCAGTTCGGAAAGAAGATCGCTTTTGGCGCGCTTATCGAAAAGCAAACCAAGGGGTTGAGAGTAAATATCACGGAAGGATTCTCTCTGGAGCTTAATCTCGGACCATTATTAGGTAGGCACCTGGTGCCTGTCAAAGGCAGCGGTCTTCTCAAGCGAGACGAAAACAAAGAGGTTGTTTTAATCACGCCTCTGGAATTGCCTGGTTTTGAAAAACCTATAGATGTGGTTATCCCGATCAGGTTGATTTTTCACAAGTTAGGAAAAGTGATCTGAACTTGCTTTGCTAAGAGTGTTTTGTTTCAGGAATGAGATCTATTGAGTTGTCGTGCCGGTATTGTGACTTTGTTAGCAGGCATTCTATTAAGTGCTTGCGGTGCACAGCCAAGCGATAATTCAGCTCTAGAAGCAGAGACCAAATCAGAAGTAAGCTCTTCCAGTACGGTCGAGCAGAAGAGAAGGAGATCAACTTCTTCGGGTCAGTCCAGAGGCGATGAATCGATAGCTTCCACCGCTACTCAAGGTGCTGGAGAGAAGAAACCTTCCATAAACAGATATGCGAACATCAAGTTGCCGAAGTCCCTGGACAAGCTTTCGCCACAGGATAAGAAGCTGAAAGCCCGGCAGTTCTTTCAGCTTTCCCAGGACTATAGAGAAAAACATGATTACGAAAATATGGTGGAGTCAGCTTCTATCGCCATCCTGCTGGATCCGAATATGGCCGAGGCCTACCTGGCTAGAGCCAGGGCCTTGCACCACTCTGCCTATGGAGATGACAGTCTGGCTTTGAAAGATGTGGAGCGTGCAGCCGAGTTAAATCCTAATTTGCACGAGGTGCATGAATATTTGGGCAGGCTCTATGATAGCCAGAAGAAGTATGAACTGGCGGTCAAGGCTTATGAGAGAGCCATCAAACTTAACCCGAGAGATAGAGATTCCCGCAGCATGAGAGCCGGAGATTTGAGGCTTTTGGGACGAAACATAGAAGCCATCGATTGTTACGGTGATATCATCAAAAACTTTCCCACCAAATCCGATGCTTATATTCAGAGGGGGAGTTTGTATGAATATCTCGG
>JAUIJG010000559.1 GCA_030431355.1 bacterium | reverse complement strand
CTGCAACCGAAGCGTTTAATATAACCCTAAATCCAGCTAATTACCTGAAAAAGTGCGAAAATCCTAAGATCTCCCCATGACATCAACCACAAGGCACACTGCATTCAGTGGCACAAATCAGTCTTCAGGAACCTTGCTCTTTGCTGTCCATCTCGATACCTTGAAGATCCTGATCTGATTCAGGTTCACCGTTTTTGAAGTGAATATCCTCCAGGAGCTTTCTGGAAAATTCCTGGGATTCTTCTATGGCTTCGTATTTGCTGCGCATTTCATTGATTTCGCCCTCAAGCATCGCCACCCTTTTCTCCAGATCGCCCAGCTCTTTTGCTCCCGGTCTCTTGCCGGCAATTCGATCGGCTATGGAATTTACCAGAGGGCGAAACAAAATCACCGGCGTAACAGCCAGGACGAATAAAAAGACTAGGGCTAGTACTGAAAAGCTTACTTCCATTTATCCAGCTAGAGAGGGTAGGTCAGACAAGGTCAAAAATCCTGCTAGAAACTAACACTTATTCTACAGAATACACAAAGTTGACGCTGAACATTCTAAAAGCGTAAGCTCTTAAAATACCGAGGGATAGCTTCACTTCCTGCAAGGGGCAGAAGATTGAGAAATAGTGATGATTTTGAAAAAATCAGAAGTTTCTCCGGCGTAAAACCTTTTATAGACGGCATATTCACCGTCATCCGCATCACCTTTACCAGCATAACTCTGATCACCGCTATGGTGGTGTCTGTTGTCGCAATGATGGTCTGGGTCCACCTTGCCAAAGTTCCGAATCTGTCGGTTTTGGAAAACTACAACCCCGGCGCCTCGATTCAGCTCTATGACCTTAACGACAAACTGATTTGTACCTATCCCAGCAAGAAAAAACGAAAGCCTGTAACCCTTGCCAGCGTTTCCCCCTATGTAATAGATGCTGTTCTTGCAGCAGAGGATCATACTTTCTACGAACACAAAGGGGTCAGTCTTGTCGGAATAATGAGGGCGGCGATGGCAAATATATCAGCCGGTAGAGCAGTACAGGGAGGCTCCACTCTAACCCAGCAGCTTGTCAAAAATCTCTTCTTCCAGGAAGAGAACCGCGACATTCCCCTCAAGGTAGCAGAAGGTATAGTGGCCTCGGAGATGGAAAAACGCTACAGCAAAGAGAAGATTCTGGAGATCTACCTGAATCAGATCTATTTCGGAAACGGGGCTTACGGCATAGAACAGGCAGCCAAGATCTACTTCGACAAAAGTGCCGATCAGCTGGACGCGGCAGAGTCGGCCTTCCTGGCCGGAATCATCAAATCACCCTCATATCTGGGCGATAGAAAACACAGACAAAAAGCACTTAGCCGCCAAAAGACCGTGATAGAAAAGATGCTGGAGTATAAGCTTATCTCCGCCCTTGAAGCAAACTCCGCCATTAATGAGCCCCTCCGATTCAGAGAAAGCGGAGCAGGAGATCAAAGCCATAAGAGCTTGCGGGGAGACAACAAGGATGAGAAGGAAAACCAATTTGTCCCTCCCTATCCATATTTTTGCCAGTACATAGTGGAATCCATATCGGATGACTACAACTACACCCACAACAAAGGGCTAAAAGTCTACACCACCCTTGATACCACCGCTCAACAATCAGCGGAAGCAGTCATGAAAGATGCCGCCAGAAGGCTACCCCACGGACTGGATCAAGCCGCCCTCGTCTCTTTGAGATTGTCCGATGGTGCGGTCCTTGCCATGGTAGGGGGGCTTGGAGACTATCTCAAGCACCAGTGGAATTCGGCTGTTCATCCGCATACCATGGGCTCCAGCTTCAAGCCCTTTGTCTATCTGGCTGCTTTCGAGCATGGAGTCATCTCCCCTTCCAGTCAACTCTATGATTCACCGCTTTCCGTTCTGGACGAAGGCAACACCGTATGGCAGCCCCAAAACTTTGACCACCGATTTCTTGGCTATATGACCGCTGAAGATGCCCTGGCCCATTCCCGCAACGTCTGCACCGTGAGAGTCGCGCAACAGATAGGCATTAGAACAGTAATAGATACAGCCAGGAGAGCAGGGATAAAGGAAGAGCTTGCCCCAACCCTGGCGCTATCGTTAGGCAGCTCCGCCGCCTCTCCTCTCACCATGGCAGCAGCCTATTCAACAATAGCCCGGGGAGGCCAGTACATATCACCCTGGTTCATCCGGCGGATCGAAGACGACCGGGGCCGGGTGCTGGAAAAGTATGAACCGCTCTCATCGAGAACCCTTGACCTGGACGCATCCAAGCAAATCATCGACATACTCAGAAAGGTGGTCGAGTCAGGCACCGGAACCAGAGCCAAACTTGGCTCGATACCTGTTGCAGGAAAAACCGGCACGGCAGATGACTCAAGAGACCTCTGGTTTGTCGGATTCACCCCGGATATGGTGGCAGCAGTATGGGCTGGAAATTCTCAGCACAAAGCGGTGGGAGGCAAACATACGACCGGTGGCAGGGTGGTGGCACCGATCTGGCGCAGCTTCGCCCGGGCCTACTACAACAAGCACCCCAAGCCAAGATCCACACTGCTTACCGCAGGAGGTTATAACCAGGAGTCTTCCATAAAACCGGAGAATGAAGTAAAAGAGATTCCGCTACCGGCCCCTTACAGACCGGCTCAACAACAGTCAAGACAGTATAGAAACAGAGCCACCAGAAACAAAAGCAGAAGCAAAACCCGCACTACCAACACTCCTGGCACC
>JAUIJG010000558.1 GCA_030431355.1 bacterium | reverse complement strand
AATTCCGGTTCCGATGGAGGAGCGGTATCCACTGCGGCAAACCACCGCCGTAGGACGGTCCGAAGCTATATCCCCGGCATTTTTCTCTAATTCGGAGAGAGGAACATTGACAGCGGTCGGCACATGGGCTGCTTCGTACTCACCAGGCCGTCTTACGTCAACTACCTGGAGATTTTCCTGTTTTGATAGCAAATCCTTAAGTTCCTGCACCGTTATCTGTTTCACCTGGGCCAGGGGCAGACCACTCTTCTCCCAGGCAGCTATTCCGCCGGCTAAAAATCCGGCTACTTTTTCATGACCGGAGCGTGCCAGTCTCACCACCGCCTCCGAGACAGCTTCTTTGTTCTCTGCTAGAAGAATGATCTCTTCCTCAACCGGTATTAAAGTGCCGGTCCAGGAGGCAAATTGACCACCCAGGGAGATGTTCAAAGAGCCTGGAATATGACCGGCTCCGTACAAAGCGGGGGGTCTTGTATCGACTATCTTTGTGCCGCTCTCCGCCATTGTCTTCACCTCCGAGGCACTCAACTCCTTCGGGGGAGGGAGTTCATCAAGGCTGACGGCACCTTCTTTGTTTAGCTTTACAGCCACGGGGAAATACTGGGGAATCTCCGGAAGGTTGTCGCAAAGTTGGCTAATGAACTCGTCTTTGCTTGTCACTTTCAAAGCACAGTTGAACTTTTTCTGAATACCGATGGTGCTGGATCTCTCTGTGGATAGATTCTTGCCGCAGAGGGAGCCGGCTCCATGGGCCGGGTAAACCTCGGTATCGTCATCCAGAACCAGAAGTTTGTTGAAGATGCTGTCATAAAGCTGAGCGGCCATCTCCTCCTGGGTGTATCCCCTGGCACCTACCAGGTCCGGACGGCCAACATCTCCGATGAACAGGGTGTCTCCGGTGAGAAGTTTATCCGGCGATTTTGGATTCTTTGTATCGGTGCTGTCCGATTTCTCCGAGACCAGATAACAGACGCTCTCCGGGGTATGTCCGGGCGTCTCCAGTACGGTAATTTCAAGATTGCCGACAACCAACTTTTCGTTGTCTTCAACAGCCTTGTGCTGGAACTTGGCCTCGGCTTTCTTGCTGATTACAATCTCTGCACCAGTTAGTTTTGCCAATTCTATGTGTCCACTGACGAAATCAGCGTGGAGATGAGTTTCAAGAATGTACTTAATCTTCAGGTTTTGCTTCTTAGCTTCTTCAACATACTGGTGTACATCCCTTTGTGGATCTACGACGAATGCCTCTCCATCTGATCCGATAAGGTAGGAGGCATGGGCGAGACAACCTAAGTAGAATTGCTTGAAATACATCTTTTCATCCTCTAAATCCAGGGAAGAATTTATAGCTTACAGGCAAGCGAGAGCCTTTTCCCCGGAATCAATACTGAATTAATCTATTAATCCTAGTAATATAGTCAACCGTTACCCAGAAGCTATCTGTTCCGCAGAATCCCAGAGCTTTTGCTTTGCTATTCCGGGCAGACGGAGTTTTCCATGTTCAATTTTTCCAAACTCTTCTACCGCCCCATCATCGCTATTGTTTGCCTGATGATCTTTCCGGCAATACCAGGCTCTCATGTTTTAGATATTCAGCCAGCACATGCAGCAGAGGAAGCGGAGCGCTCCTTTCGTCTGGAGAAGAGTGTCAGACCTGACAACTACAGGATTTACATCGAACCGGACTTGGAAAATCGCCAGTTCAGCGGTGAGGAAACTATCTTCCTGACTCTGGATAAGTCCACTGACAAAATTGTTCTCAACGCCAATGAACTCGAAGTTGTCGAGCCGGAAATTTGCCGCCTGGGAGACAGTCACGGCTCCTGGATAAAGCCTGAAGTGGAGATGGACAAAGTAAACGAGAGAGTGATTTTCAACCTCAAGGAGAAGGTCCGGTCAGGGAAGTACGAGCTAAGGCTAAAATTCGCCGGTAAATTGAACGACAAACTGGTGGGATTCTATTTTTCCAGCGCTAAAGATAAAGATGGCAAGCCGATATCTATCGCATCTACCCAGATGGAGCCCACCGACGCACGGAGAGTATTCCCTTGCTTTGACGAACCTGAGTTCAAGGCGACTTTTAGAATTTCCATTGCGGTGGATCCGGGTCTGACTGCCATATCCAACGCCCCGGTAAAATTCATCAAAGAAGATAAGAGAAACGACAAGCATATATACAACTTTGAAGAATCTCCCCGGATGTCCAGCTATCTGGTGGCCATGATCATAGGACCCTTTGAATCCACTGATCCGGTAACCGTGAATGGTGTCAAAATCAGAGTCTGGGCTACTAGAGGAAAGAAGGACCAGGGTCTTTATTCCAGGGGAGTGGTTGCTAAACTTCTACCTTTCTTCGAAGACTATTTTGGGGTCAAGTACCCGGAGAAAAAACTTGACTTGATAGCAATTCCTGATTTTGGTCCCGGAGCCATGGAAAACCTTGGCGCTATCACTTTCAGAGAGACGAGGCTTCTGGTGGATGACCAGACCTCCACAAGCGCCAAGCAGTCGGTTGCATCAGTGGTGGCACATGAGATGGCCCATATGTGGTTCGGAGATCTTGTCACCATGAGATGGTGGGATGATCTCTGGCTCAATGAAGCCTTTGCCACCTGGATGTCTGTGAAGGCAGTGGATTACTTTGAGCCTGCCTGGAAAGTCTGGGATGACTTCGTCAATGATAGAGCTTACTCATTGAGCACAGATGCGCTCTCTGCCAC
>JAUIJG010000557.1 GCA_030431355.1 bacterium | reverse complement strand
CCAATCGCACATAGACTTTAGCTCTTCGACGGAATCATTCTCTTGCGGAATAATCAAATTCGTTATCTCAAACCAGACGTCGGATTCTCTCTTTAACCAGACCAGTGTATCGAGCACCGGTTGTAGTTCCGAAAGGGTTAGCTTGCGATAGAACTGTTCGGTGAATGCCTTCAAATCAACATTGGCAGCATCCATATGACCAAAAAACTCACTTCTGGCCTCCGGACAGATATAACCGGCGGTCACTGCCACATTTTTGATCCCTCGCTCCCGGCATGCCCTGGCGGTATCAACAGCATACTCAAGCCAGACCACCGGATCATTGTAGGTATAAGCCACGCTTCTCGCCCCGGTTCTCGCAGCAGCCTCAGCTATTTGCTCCGGGAAAGCCTTCTCAGAAAGTCGTTCAATCTCCCTGGACTTGCTTATATCCCAGTTCTGACAAAACCGGCAGCCCAGATTGCAACCGGCAGTTCCGAAAGAGAGAACCGATGTACCGGGAAGAAAGTGATTCAACGGCTTCTTCTCAATCGGGTCTATACAAAAGCCTGTACTCTTGCCATAGGTGGTCAGGAACATCTCTCCGCCGACATTTTGACGCACAAAGCAAAAACCACGGTCCCCTTCCTTCAAAACACAGGCACGGGGACATAGATCACAATGGATCTTTCCCTCTTCAGTCTTATGCCAGTATCGTCCAGGTAATCCTGAATTTCCGATCTCTTCTTGATTTTCATGCATCATTAAAGCTTCTCCCCAGCTTCTAGTACCAGTATATGAAAATTCGCCGACTTCGACGGTCACTTCTGTCGAAAATCTGCAGAGCTTGTATAGAGACATAAACTAATGAGGCGATTAACGCATTCGGCGCAGGCAATTGGCAGAAAAATGGACAAACCGGAAAGTAAAACCAAAGAACCGGAGAAGCTGAAAGAAAGCAGCTCTGAAATCAATGGCTCCTCGGATTCGGCCGAAACCCAGCAAGCCGAGACCAGCCGCAACCTCCTGGCTGACACTAGCGATGAATATCTCTTCGGTGACAGCAAAAACGGAATCACAGCCAGGGATCTGGAAGAGATCTCCTCCAGCCTATCCAATAATATGGATGACGTGGTCAAACTAGGGCACCTGGCTAAAAGCATGAAATCGATCTCCATGCTTGATACGGAAGATAACGCTCCCCAGAAGATCCATGCCCCCCGCATAGGCAGGGAGGATTTGAAGTGGGCTCTTTCAAAGGCCGGTACAGATGTTCTTGGCGAAAGAACCGAGATTAGAAGACCTGACCGGTCAAAACCGGAGGAGAAACAATCTTCCCAACCGGACGATATTGCTCTTCCTTTCGGAGACTTAACCAGGGACGTCAAACGCAATCCTGAATCCGACAGGATATCAACGACTAAAGGTCTTTATGCCGACAATAGAATTCAACCTGAAGAGTGGCGTAGAATCAGAAGAGCCATGGACTTTGACAACAAAGGCATGGACAACGTATTACCTGATCTGGCCCTGACAGAAAGCAACGACTCTTCCAGAATCAGAGTTCGTGAGACCGACAGAGGAACAGAGACTTACGATCCGGAATCAGGCATAAGAACAATGACCAGGGACGGAAAAACCGTCGCCCGGGTCGGTCAGGATGTAACCGTATCCAGGGAAGGAGACCGCACTGTCTACAAATCCGGAGACAGAGTAATATTCGAGCAGGTAGGCGATAAAAAGATTGTCGCACTGGAAAATGGCGGCAAAGTTGAGATAGAGGGCAGGGAAGCAACCGTCTATATGGACGGCAGACCAGGCTATAAACTGAACACGAATGGAGCAATTCTGGAACATGAGAACGCGGTATTAATTTCCGCCCGGGCCGCGAAAACAGTGGAGGATGCTGTGGAGTCGGCGCGCCTGCAGATGGATCTCTCCAGTTCGGACAAACCGATTGTAATTACCCGCTCCAACGGTATGACCATGGTAAGAGACGGCAAGATAATAGCCGACTTTTTCAATGGCTCGGGTGAAGGTCAACCCCAGGAAGCCACTTTCTTCATAAGCGCAGATAAAAAGCTGGTGCGCACCGGAGACGGAAAAGTGCTTATCCGGACAAAAGACAAACCGGATGTCGAACTGAACAGAGAACAGATCGATTACTTGCTCAGTAAACTTGGTGACAAAGCAGACTTTATTCGAAACACCCTGAAAGCCCTTGATACGGGAGCTTCCGTGGTGGTCGATGAAAACATCTCCTTCACCATGAAAAGACATATTGAGGGTGTGGTGGCAAACGGACCCCATAGCAGAGATGCTTTGCGATTCGCGATTGGGACCGGTCAATTCGTAACCCGGGAAGCAGGCAGCGAAACCCGCTACAACACCGAAGAAGGAACCCTTCACCTGAAAACAAAATCCGGTGAAGAGACAGTTCTCACCCCTACCGAAAACGGCATAGATGTCAGAAATCGAGAGCTGGAGATGAAAGATGGCAGAGTCACATTCACCAGCAGCGACACGGTTATCAACAACGACGGCTCCATCGAACTGGGCAATGGAACCAGGATTGACACCAGCGGTGATGTGCACTTGTTGGACGGCACAACGATAAAAGCCGGCTCCGGCATCGATCGCGGCGGTGAACTTGCCCTCAATCAACCCACAGAAAAAAGTGAAGCCAATGGGGAGCAAGCCTCCCATCAATTTGAGCAAAAACCTCCCGAAAGAGAGTCTCTTAGCG
>JAUIJG010000085.1 GCA_030431355.1 bacterium | reverse complement strand
GTGAAACAGACCATCCTGGACCGGGATTTCGCCGTTCACTTTCTTAAGTCCATAATTAATGCCACGATAATCATTATCTTCTCTTGCGCAATCGGTCTGCATACCCGCGGAGGAGCCGAAGATGTTGGTATAGCGACAACTAGAACCATAGTCTGGGTAATGACCTGCATCTTTATTTTCAACTATATTGTCACTTCGCTCACCTACGCCCCACGCTAGTAGGACGCACCAATGACAGTATCACCCATGCTTGAAATCGTTAATCTCCACAAAGCCTTCGGCGAACGCCAGATCCTGAAAGGTATCACCTTTTCTGTAAACACAGGAGAGATGGTAGGTCTTGTGGGCCCTTCCGGATGCGGAAAGTCCACTATCCTCAAGTTGATTTGTAATCTTCTCGTCCCGGACGCCGGAGAGGTAATACGGCGATCCGATGAAATCGGACTGGTTTTCCAGGGATCAGCGCTGCTTAACTCCCTTACCATACGCGAGAACCTTGCACTAGCTCTCTATCACCGCAACTTATCAAGAGAAGAAGAGAATGCGACCATCAAAGAGAAGCTTAGCTTGGTAGGTCTGGCGGACTACATAGATTCCTATCCTACCCAGTTGTCCGGTGGACAACAGAAGCGTACAAGCTTTGCCAGGGCGATAGTCAATGATCCCAAAATCATTCTCTACGATGAGCCCACAACCGGACTCGATCCTGTAATGTCAACCATAATCGAAGATTACATGATCAAGTTAGGCGAAGAGCTTAACGCAGCCTCTATAATTGTTACGCACCAGTACTCGACCTGGACGCGAACCACCGAAAGAATAATTCTTATGCATGATGGAAACACTGTCTGGCAGGGAGATACGAAAGAAGCAATGCATTCTGACAATGATTACATGAAACAATTTGCCGAAGGGCTGAGGGATGGACCCATGTTGTCAGGACTTCGATGATATCTTTTAAGGCTACATAAAGTCTATATATGGTTCGACAAAATCGATGGAATGAGGAAAA
Organism: bacterium; assembly: GCA_030431355.1. The sequence continues at coordinate 13,933 of JAUIJG010000085.1, read as the reverse complement.
ATCTACCTGTGAAATCTGTCAGCCCGGTTAAGGAAAAAGACAAGCAATCAGCGGTTGTATACAAAGTGACCAGTAACCCCAACAAACCAAATTACGAAGTAAGAGTAGGCATATTCACCATACTTGCCGTAATCATTCTCTTGTACGGATGGACCTGGCTCAAGAGCTTCTCCCCCATGCACCCACCCCAGCTGATAACCGTTCAATTCCATGATATAGCCGGGCTAGCCACCAACGCGCCGGTGAACATCAACGGTGTACGGGTAGGAACCGTGGAGAAGATCGAACTCAAAGGAAACAGCCAGGTTCTCACCCATCTTAAAATTAAGACCGAAGAAGTGACTGTTCCCCAGGGCTCCACTTTCACCATTCAAACCCTGGGTCTGGTGGGAGCTAAATACATTGAGATCACCCTACCGGAAGAAAAGCCCGGCGAAGCAAATCCGGCTCCTATCGATTCAAACACCGTAGTTATCGGCTCCGACCCTGTTCGGGTTGAGCTGGTGATCAACAAAATCGCCACCAATGTCAACAATATGATCGGTAAAGTGAGCGATGATGATACGCAGTCTAGCTTTGCTTCAGCGATTCAACGTTCCGGCGAGACCATAGAAAACATAAACGAAGCCGCCAAAAAGCTGAACAAGAACATGGATAATATCTCCACAGCAACCGATAGTCTGGTAAAAACTTCAGACAAGTTCGGCAATGTGGCGGACGAAGCCAAAGTGCTGACCAGCAACGCGAACTCCTTCTTTGTCTCGGGTAAAGGAGCTTTGAACGACATCTCAGGTCTCACCAAAGATTTCAAAACCACCTCTCAAAGAGTAAACAAAATTCTAGAGAGCCCGGAAGTGGTAAGCGACCTGAAGCAAACAGCCAAAGACGCACGCCAGACTGTTCAGGCTGTTAAACAGCTGATGGCCGAACTTGAGACCACCATGAAAGACAAGTCTCTTCGTAGAGACCTTATCGGTATGCTGGACAGGGTGACTAAATCCACAGAAAATATCTCCTCCTCAATGCAGCAAATCAACGCCATGGCAGGAGACCGAGAGCTGAGAAGCGATGTGAAAGCGATTGTGGTCAAAGCCCAGGACGCCGTAAATAAAGTCGACCGTATTATCGGAGACCCGGAATTCAAAGGCAATATGCGTTCGGCCATAAACAAAGTTGAAAAAGCGGCAGAAGGGGTGGAGGACGTCTCCAAGCAGATGAGACAGATATTGAATAAAAGAGCCCCGCTTTTCCAAATGATGGTAGGCCGTCCCGGAAAACTGGACAAGAAAGAGAAATCAGGCAAAACCGCTTCAGAGAAGGAAGCGGAGAGCAGCAAAACCAGCGAACTTTCAGGCTCAAACAAGTAAGCTTGTTTGAACTATGTTGCTGTCAAGGATTACAACCGGAGCAATTCTGGTGCATACTGACTTCTCTATATATCCACTAGTATCCCCGGAACTGATCCCAGGTTTGAGACAATGAAATACGAGCCGGTAATAGGGCTTGAAGTACACGCCCAGTTGAAAACAAGCACAAAAGCCTTTTGTGGCTGCCCCACGAACTTCGGAGAAGATCCAAACGATCAGGTCTGTCCTGTTTGTCTTGGAATGCCGGGAGTCTTGCCAGTACTAAACGAAAAGGCGGTAGAGTATGCCATCAAAGCCGGTATCGCTCTCAATTGTAAGATTGCAGATAGTACTAAATTTGATCGTAAAAACTATTTTTACCCGGACCTTCCGAAAGGTTACCAGATCAGTCAATTCGACCAACCTATCTGCCTGGGTGGACATTTAAATATCCAGGGCCGTGATGTTCAGATCCATCGCGCCCATCTGGAAGAAGACGCGGGCAAGCTGGTGCATGCCGGTGCCGATGGTCTGCATGGCTCGGACTACTCCAGGGTTGATTTCAACCGCTCAGGTATTCCATTACTTGAGATAGTCAGTGAACCGGATATCCAGAGCGCTGAAGAGGCTCGTCTTTATCTGACAAAACTCAGAAATCTACTTCGCTTCATCGATGTTTGCGACGGTAACATGGAAGAAGGAAGCTTCCGATGTGATGCCAACGTATCCATTCGACCAGAGGGAGAGAAAGAGCTGGGAACCAAGACCGAGATCAAAAACATGAATAGTTTCCGCGCCGTGGAGCGGGCTATTCTTTCGGAGATAGAGAGACAAACGAAAGTACTTGAAGAAGGCGGTAAGATCACCCAGGAGACCCGGCTCTGGGACGACAACAGTCAGACTACTCACCCCATGCGCTCCAAGGAAGAAGCCCACGATTACAGATATTTTCCAGAACCGGATCTGGTGCCTATTAAAATCAGCGAAGAGTGGATATCCACAATCAAAAATTCCATGCCGGAACATTTGCCCGACGCCATTCTGTCCCAATACATCGAGAGACTGGGTATCAAAGCTGAATATGCTGAAATCATTGTGGAATCAAGAGAAAAGATCAGCTTTCTGGAAGAGTTGAAAAAAGAGAGATCCGATCTTGCTTACGATTTGCTGGCTCAACAGGCAGCAAGTATTTTAGTGAATGACATGGAAAAAATACTCAGAGACAACAACCTGGAATTTTCCTCCTCAAAATTAAACGCCCGCAATATAGTAGAGCTGATTGAAGCAACTCAATCAGGCAAAGTCGGCACCACCGCCGTGAAAAACAAAATCCTGCCTGAGCTAATCACCCGGGGCGGCTCAGTGAAAGAGATAATAGACAAACAGGGTCTGGCGCAAGTAAGCGACGAGTCCACCATCAAAGCCCACGTGGAGAAAGTGCTGGCGGAAGCGACAGAGCAACTGGAGCAATATCGTTCTGGAAAGACCAAAGTAAGACAGTTTTTCTTCGGAAAGGTGATGAAAGCCACCAGCGGCAAAGCCGATCCTAAGATAGTAAATAAAATACTTGATGACTTACTTCCTGCCCCGAATTCCGAAAGCTAATACGGTGCCTCTATTTGAAACCAGCGAGCATTTATCTCGCCGAGGTGGTATGTTATTTAACAAGCTTATCAATTCAAAATTCGCAGTCCCATGGGCCCTTCGTCATCCAGGAAAATCCACCATTTGAGAGCTTTTAGTGCCGCTATCAGCCTTTTATTTCTGCTCGGTTGCCTGGGAGCAGGGCAGGCGGTGGAAGCTCGATCAAAGAATTCGAAATTCAAAGGTTATTTCGCCCCCTGTCACCTGGTCTCTCCATTAAGAGATGACCTGGTCTACACACCGGTGGGCAGAGGAAGAATCACCTCAAAAGCCGGATACAGAGTCCATCCGGTTACTCGCAGGCATAGTTTTCACAGCGGCGTGGATCTTGCTGCCAAGCTCAACGACAAGGTATACAACCTTCTCGACGGCATCGTCACCAGGGTAGGCTGGAGGGGCAACCTCGGATGCGCTGTGGAGGTTTATCACCCCTATCCCAACGTGAAGACCATCTGCGGTCATTTAAACGCCTACAGCGTAATGCCGGGCATGTTCGTAAGACGGGGACAGGTTCTGGGCTACGCCGGAACCACAGGTAGATCCACCGGAGTGCATCTACATTACACCGTTATTCGAGCGGATACAAAAGACTACATTGAACCGCTGGAATTTCTAAAATTGGTCCCGAGCTATGTGGCCGCGCTGAAAACAGCTCGGATTCAATCAAGTGCCCAACAGCGCATAAAAACCATGGAAGAGGTGGCGAAAGAGCCCATCGACACCGACGACGAAGATTTACCCGGAGATCCTGAACATCCCTGAGCGAGCCCGCCTAGCATGACACCCTCCAAAACTGAAGAGCTGAAAGTAGCAGCAAATGACTGCTTTGTTTCAGGTGACTGGGCCGAGGCGGAGAATATTTATCGCCAGGCCATGGTGCGAATAGATGCCCTGGACGACGATGACAAAAACAGGGAAGAAAACATTCTCTTGATGATGGATTATGCTCGGCTTCTCTATCTAAAAGAACGAAATCTAGAGAGCAGAGCCCTCAGTGACCGCGTTCTTTCTATGCTGGATAGTTCGTTTCCGAACTCAACCCTTTTGAAAGTAGAAAGCTATCTGCGTATGGCCGAGACACTCTCTTTTTTCGAAGAACTTGACGAGACCCTGAACTATCTAAACGAAGCAGAAAAGCTCTGTGAGAGCCTTGAAGGCGAAAAGAGAGCAATTCTTGTAACCATCCTCTCCACCCATGCAGCCTACGTTTTATCCAACGAAGAGAGCGACAAATTTAGTGAGGCTGAGTCCCTGATTGAAAGAGCAGAAAAAATAGTTGGAGAACTCGGTATTGAATCCGGTGAAGATCTAGCAAATTATTTCTCTACCAGAGCCATCTGTATTCAGCTAAAAGGAGAGATTGACGCTGCTCAAAAGTATTATCTTCTGGCTCTTGAAGCGCTAAAAGAGACGCCTCTATCCCCTTGCTTCGGTGAGGCTTGCTTTGGCTATGCCACCCTGAGAGCCACGGACAGCAAATTTAGTGAATCCCTCAGCTTCCTGGAAGAAAAAATAAAAGAGAAAGAGGTTGAATTGGGCCAGGATCACCCAATTCTAAAAAGAGCCATCTCAGCCCTTGCCCTAACCTACTCGGCCTGCGGAGAGCTGAACGAGGCGGAGCTGCAAGCCCAGCGCTATAACCGCATAGTAGAAATGATGGGGAATCCGGGAGGAGAGCTAAAGATTGACTGTCTACGAATCCTTATCGATATCCTCCAACAACAATCAAGATTTTCAGAAGCCCAGGTGCTGCTGGCGAGAGCAAATGATCTTGCAGAATCCATGGGGAATCAAGTCATTCAAGTGAGATTGACCATGGACCTGGCCAGGTTAAAACTCGACCTGGGAGAATTCAGAGATTCCGTCGAATTATACGAAAAGTCCCTGGCGCTGACTAAAAAACTGAAAGGTCCGGATCATTTTGAAACCGCTATCTGCCTGGGTCTTCTGGGCAATGCCTATTTCGCCGTTCAGGACTTCGAGAAAGCGGAAGACTATATAAGGCAGTCCATAAAACTCTCATCCCAGCAAGAAGAATTCTTCGGAAATCTGCTTGGCTCGGACAACTACCGATACCTGGGATTGGTATGTCTACAACAGAACAAACTGGAAGAAGCCGAGGATGCTTTTTTAAAGGCTCTATCCATGCTGGAGACCACGGACATGGATAACACCCTGCAGGTGGCCGAGACCTTAAAGTACATGGGAGAGTTATATGAAATAAAAGAGGAATATGAGCTTGCCAGGCAAAACTATGAAAAAGCCCTTGCCCTGGTGAAAGAGATTCTCGGAGAGAACAATTTTGAAGTAGCCGACTACATATCCTGTCTGGCCGACATTTCGAGAAAAAAATCCCAGTACAAAGAAGCAGAATTACTCTATGAGAAAGCCCTGGCCATCTTCGAAGACACCCTCGGCCCCTCCCATCCGAGAACTTGTATCCTGCTACAGCGTTTCGGCGAAGTATCAATAGAACAAAACAAGTATGACCAGGCAGAGACATACTTCGCCCGAGCATTGTCCCGCATGGAACAAACCCTGGGAAGCAACCATCCCGACGTGGGTTACACCAGTTATTGCCTGGGAGCAACCTATCACTGGAAAGAGTTACCTGCCAGAGCCGAGAAATTCTATCGCAAAGCGCTCAAAATCAAAGAAGAGCAATTGGGACGCAAACATGCGGATCTAGCCACAATTATTGAACCACTTATCGATGTTCTAAACAGGCAGGGAAAGCAGAGCGAAGCCAACGTCTTAAACAGACGAATGATTGAAATCACAGGCTATGACCCAACCTCTTCCGGCAAAGAGAACGACTGATTCTCAATTTATCATATAGAGATTGCCGTCCTGGCTACCGATACAAATTCCAGACTGGGAAATTGCAGGTGAGCTGATGATCGGCCTCTGGGTTTTATATCTCCACTTCACGCCACCATTTCTAATGTCTATAGCGTAGACCCTGGAGTCCGGACTTCCGCAATAAAGCCTGTTTCCGGCAACGGCAGGAGAAGAGGAGAGCAATGGAACCGGAGAATAAATACTAGCCTTCCAATAAATTTTGCCGGTCTTTGAATTTAAACAGTACATCAATTTGTCGTCATTGCCGGCAAAGATTTTACCGCCGGTTCCGGAAGGAGTGATGGAGAAAGACTCCTGGCCGGTAAACTGCCACTTCACCGCACCACTGTGAAGGTCCAGAGCATAGAGTTTTTTGTCCCAGGCGCCGAAATAGACAAGTCCATCCATAATCAAAGGTGAACCGAGTATCTTACCGCCGGCTTTTGCTTGCCAAAATAGTGAACCGTCCCTGGTGGACAGCGCGTAAACTCCACCGGTATGGGTTGTGATTATGAGCATGCCAGGAACTACGGCAGGGGAAGCGGTGATTCTTCCCAGTCCGCCATTAATTACCTTTTTGGCTTTGCCTTCCGGATAATTCCATCTGATTTTGCCGGTGTTGACGTCGACAGCATAAACATATCCGTCCCATCCGCCAAAGAATGCAACCCCATTTAGTATTGCCGGCGATGAAGAGACACGGTCGGCTGTCTTCACGCTCCATTTGATCTGACCTGTTTTAGGGTCGATTCCATAAACCTTGTGATCCTCACAGCCAACAACCAGGATTTGATCATTAACCGCCGGAGAACTTTTAACTTTATCCCCTAACTTAGTCTTCCACAACATGCGTCCGTTGCGCTCATCCACCGCGTAGACATAAGTGTCGTCACTGCCGACATATACAACTCCTTTGTATATTGCTGGAGAAGAATCGATCGGACCTTCCGCCGGGAAAGTCCACTTAAGTTTTCCGATCGGCTGGAATGCCGCTCCCAATGCTACTTTCCCGGTGTGGCAGGGATTCTGCAAAAACATAGACCAGCTATTCCCGTACTGGGAAACGATCGAGGTTGTTCCCTGTAAAAGCGCCTCACGAGTCGGCTTCTGGACAGAGGTAGCTTCGGAGTTATGAACCGCTGATCCCTCCAGGGGTTTCTCCGCCGAAGTATTGCCGGCCGGATTTTCACTGGGGGTCGGAGCCTGGCAAAAGGCAGAACCAACACCCAAAAAAGGTAATGCCAATCCGACTAAATATGCGGTTTTTATCAAGCGACGGGTACGGTTGGACAGACTCATAAAAATCTCCAGAAGCTAAATGCCAACTCAGAATACATGCATTATAGAGAAAGAAAAAAAATTTTGTCGCCGTTTTTACTGACGAATTTCTTAACGGCCCCACCGGTAATATCATCTATATATGCAAAACATTGCCAACATGACGCACAAAAGCAATGCCCGGAATCCCTGATTCGGACTGGATTACGGCAGACGGATAATTTCTACTCGCCATGTAACTTGCCTATCATCAGTTTTTCAAGGATCGCAAAAAAAAGAAATTTTCCGGATTCTGCCTATAATCACTTGTCTAAACAAATCCGGGGTGCTATTATCCCTGCTTGTGAGAAGGAATGAGCATTTCCAATAAGGAGGAAACGCAATGAACCGAGCAGAGCTCGTCGAAAAGGTAGCCAAGGCTACCGGACAACCAAAATCGGAAATCACCCGAACACTGTCCGCAATGCTACATACAGTGACAGGTGCTCTCGCTAAAGGCGACAAAGTAACTCTTGTTGGCTTTGGTACTTTCGAGCGCCGCATGAGAAAAGCTCGCACTGGCCGTAACCCCAGAACTCTGGATCCGCTGAGAATACCTGCGGCTAAAGTTCCTGCGTTCCGCGCTGGTAAAGAGCTCAAGGACATCGTTAATGGCCGCATGAGACAGCCTTCTCTTCAGTTAGCTAAGGGCAAAGCTGCTCCTAAAGCTGCTGCTGTTAAAAAGAAAGCTGCTTCCAAGCCTGCTGCTAAAAAAGCAAAACCTGCCAAGAAAGCTAAAAAAGGCGGAAGAAGAAGATAGTTAATCAACAATTGAAGGCCTCTACCACTTCAATTGCTTAAATCAAAAAACGTGGATTAGGTAAGGTAGAATCATTCCACTCACTTTTCGAAGAGATCGGTATTTCCGGTCTCTTCATTTTTTTGCTTACGGGCAGCTGCGCTAATTGCCTTTCTCTTAGAACCGGCTAATAACGCCAACATCATGACATCCAAAACAAAAACACCCTCCTCTTTACTACTTCCAGGATTTTGAAATCATGGGCTTTTACAAACTCTACCGAAATGTTTAGTCATGAGTACTTATAAACTCAACTCCTCTTCTATAGCTCATGATTAAAGAACGAAATTGCTAGGCTCAAGTATCCCCATATCCCCTCCGTCCGGTTAATAAGAAAGAAACACCCAAACACCATAGTCATCGCACTATATTTCTTGCGACTTGAGTATCCCTCAAGCCGTGGTGTGCTCCTGTGTCCTTCAACCGGATGGATCTACTGGGTTTTTATCAAAACAACCTGAATTTAGGAGCCACTACCATGAGCGAAAATGTTGCAATGGCCAGCTTTTCGATGGCAGACATCTTTAGCTGGCTTTCAACTTTGTTTTCCGCGAGCGACATCGCACTAATTCAAGCTTACCTGCCGCAAATCCTCGTAGCGATGATTCTCGGTTCCTTGATAGGACTGGAAAGGCGTTACAGGGCAAAACAAGCCGGTGTGAGGACCTATCTGATTCTCACAGTCACCGCTTGCCTGGTCTCCATCACCGGATATCACCTCTACGACATAACAATGTCCGGAGATCCTGCCAGGCTTGCTCACGGTGTTTTGAACGGTGTGGGCTTCGTCGGTGCAGGCGTGATTCTAAGACGTGGATGGAACGCTTCGGGAGTGACCACCTCCGCTACGATTCTCTTCTCGGTCGGAGTAGGAATCGCATGCGGTCTCGGTCTTTATGCCCTGGCTGCCCTGACCACAATACTCTCCATTCTGGCTGTCAGCCTGACCTACAAGATCTTCCCCAACAACGACTTCGGAGGCAACGCCCTCAGGGTTGTCTGCCCGGTGGAGAACTTCAAGGAGGTCAGAAAACTCTTCGGTACCCATGGTGCAACCTATCGCATCGACCGGGTTCAGAAGCGGGGAGACACCGTCGAATTTCATATCCTCACCACCCTGGACGCCAAGAAACTCGACTTGCTTGTAGCCCGTCAGGTCTATAACGAGCATGTTATCGCTATTGAGATTCTCTGGCAGCCCAGCGACTGAGGAAACACAATCCATCAAGAAGGACTTCCCATGAAACATCTGATTCATGTTCTCCTGGTCGTATTCGCGGCCACTCTCGGAACGCTTCTGATCGGCATCGGAGCTTCGGCAAGCTCCTTCGCCGCGGCATTCATCTTTTCTGCAATCGCCACCGTGACAGTTGTTCCCCTGGGTGTCGGAAGCCTGATCCTGGGACGCAGCCTTTTCGGACTGATGCAAGCCGGCAGGCTGCTCCAGATGATCCTGTTCTGGCTGCTCATGTGGTTGGCGCTATCCCTGGCACCGGCCGCTGCTCTCACAGTTATCAGCGGTTGGCTCACCAGCCTGGTGATTCTCGCCGCGGTGATGGCGCTGGCTGCTCTGACCGGGGGCTTCAAATCCTCGTTCAAGCGCAGCTGGTTGCCTGAATTCCGCTCCAGCAAGAAGAGCTGACAGTGCTGAGTTAGCCGAAAAGTTAGCGGTTTATACAGAGGGGACAACTTTTGCCGAACGGCATGGGTTATCCCTTCTTGTTTCTAAACTAATTTTACTATTTCATATAATACTATCAACAACAAGAGGAAAAAACATCCCTGTGTTTTTTCCAAAATTGCGCTCTACTGATCCATTATTCATCCGGAAAAGTTTCTTTCTTTGGGCGACGCTTTTTCGGAAACGGATCTTGCGGAGCATTTTTTGAAGCATCTGCTTCTGCGCGGCAATCTAAAAACAGTCTTGTGGTAGACCTGAAGAGAAACTCCATCAGGTAGAAAAGCCTTATAGAAATACTTAAAACAAAATCGATAAGCTCTATGAAAAATTTCAATATCGTCTCCGCCCTTGCTCCGGCAAGCATCGACAGAAGCATAGACACAAAGAGAAAAAGAAACACCGGGGAGATCAGATTGATCCAGATAAAGTCGAACAGCATTTGCTCTCACCTCCGGAGAGTAGGAAAGACAAATTGAAGGATTTGACTGGTTTGTGGACAGAGACCCTCGAAAAATCGGAAAACTAGATATTCATCCACTGAGTCTATGGAGCACGGAACCCTGGATAAATGTCTTGACGGATCAAAGAGACAAGAGCGACAGACCAAAGAGCACACCTGAAAAGATAATTCAGCCGTATCAGAGCGATTCTTATTCACCCATGAAGGAAAAAACTCTCCGGGAAAACAACTGCGTCAACTTCGTTAACTAATTCAACTAAGTCAATCCAGGCGGACAAGTGCATGAAGTTACAAATAGCTTCAAGAAACCCCTTGAAAAGCAAAAGAGAAAAAGCGGTCACCGCACTAGACGTCAGTCGAGCGGCTCAAGAGAAGAAAGTGAGCTTGGTCTAAATTTTCGCGTAATATCAATACACTAGAAATGAGATCAGGTCTGCTTGTAATAGTGACCCTCTATATGTAACTGTGATGATAATACGTTTTCTTGAATATTCAATGGTTTCTACAAAGCTTAAATAAAGCGATTCCTGCATCTACCCCCTAACAACGCAGACACGGAGTGTCTCGTTTTCCTCCCGCTGCTCTTCCCCGCAAGGTATAGACCAGCAAATCAACTAGATGCTTATCAGGAAGAAGCAATCTTGTCTCATACCAAAACAAGAAGGCCAAGTACGATGAGAACTCTTTACTCGCTATTGATGGCCCTGGCGATGATGTTCTGCCTCGGCTCAAGCATTGCGGTAGCTCAGACTACCAACGCTATCGATGATTCCCCCGTTTCAGTCGAACTTCTGGCCGACAAGTCGGCAGTTGTTCCGGGAAGCACTCTCAAGGTGGCAGCTCGGTTCAAACTGGAGGAAGGCTGGCACATTTACTACAAAGACCCCGGCGAAACAGGCAGAGCAACCACCATGGAGCTCAACCTGCCCCAGGGTTTCGATGCCGGCGAGATTCAGTGGCAAACCCCTCATGAATTCCACGACTTCGGAATGAAGTCATTCGGATACGAGGGCGAGACCACATTGATCATTGCAGTCCAGGTTCCCGATGATCTCAAGCCCGGCGAACCGCTAAAGATTGCAGCCGACCTGACCTGGCTTGTCTGCCAGACCTCCTGTGTTCCAGGTTCTGCCACGCTCGAGCTGGAACTGCCTGTTGTGGCTGACGCCGGCCAGGCAGCACCTACCCACGAAGAAATCTTCGGGTCCAAAAGCTCTAATGGCAGTGATTCCGTGTTCGATCAGGACTTCAATCTGGAGAAGCGATCCGACGGCGTGCTGGGCTTCCTCAAGTACCTGCTCTTCGCGTTCATCGGCGGTCTGATCTTGAACCTGATGCCCTGCGTTCTCCCGGTGGTCTCCATGAAAGTGATGTCTTTCATCCGAGAAGCCGGCGAGAGTAAGTCTCGGGTAATGAAGCATGGCTTCGTCTATGCCCTGGGCACGGTCTCCACCTGCCTGGTACTGGCTCTGGCTGTGATAGGTCTGCAATTGGCCGGCTACACCGTCGGGTGGGGCTTCCAGTTCCAACAGCCGGTTTTTCTGCTGGCTATGGCTACCCTGGTGGCTATCATGTCCCTGGGTCTCTTCGGAGTTTTCATGGTCAATGTCAACTCCGGCGATAAGCTTCAGGAGCTATCCCATCAAGGTGGCTACACAGGCTCCTTCTTTTCAGGAGTTGTCGCAACGATCCTGTCCACACCCTGCACCGCCCCATTCCTGGGCACCGCCATCGGCTTTGCATTTGCTCAACCGTGGTGGGGAATCATGCTGATCTTTGCCTCCATCGGAGCAGGACTGGCATTCCCTTACCTGCTTCTCAGCCTCAATCCTGCCTGGCAGAAATACATACCTAAGCCGGGAGCCTGGATGGAGTACTTCAAGCAAGGAATGGGATTCCTCTTCCTCTGCAGCGCGGTATGGCTGCTCTACGTGCTTGGACAGCAGGTCGGCAGCGAAGGCTTGATCGGCGCGCTCGTGTTTATCCTTGCCACCAGTTTTGGTGCATGGCTGATCGGCACCTTTGCCGACTTCAACGCGACCCGCAAGAGAAAAGTTGTGGTCTGGATTATCGCCGCGATCATCTCGACCACGAGCCTCTGGTATTTCACCTGGGACACCGTAATCCAGCCTCCCGCACTGGCTGTGACCAACTCAGGCACAGTGGTGGCCGACAACGGGATTACCTGGCAGACTTTCTCCAGGGACTCCGTGGACAAGCACCTCCAGGATGGCGATGTAGTCTTCATCGACTTCACAGCCGACTGGTGTCAAACTTGCAAGCTCAACGAAAAGACAGTTCTGTCCAGCAGCGCTGTGGGCGACAAGTTCAAAGCAGCCAATGTCCAGGCTCTCAAAGGTGACTGGACCCTCAACGATCCGGTCATCACCGATGTCCTGAGGAAGTTTAATCGCTCCGGCGTGCCGCTTTACGTTGTGATGAGCCCTCACAGGCCCAGCACACCGATCGTTCTGCCGGAGCTTCTGACGGAACAGATGGTCTTAGACGCCATCGACAAGGCTCTTACGCCATAACCTCCTTTCCTCCAGCTACATGGCGACCAGGTTGCGCAACCTGGCATAAAACCGGAGAAGCTCTCTATCTCCGGAAGAAATAAAAACTTCAGGAGGACTGCTATGAAAAGCATCCTTACCCTAGTGGCAACTGGCCTGGCGCTTCTAGCGTTGGGCATCGCGTTCACCGTCGCCCCCCAGGCGCAGACTCATAACGGTGCGGCTTTCACGGCCAAGGACGTAAAAATTCCTGTTTTGAACGACAGCAATTTCTACAAGACAGTCAAGGACTCCAAGACCATCGTGGTCGTGGACTTCTACGCGGACTGGTGTGGTCCCTGCAAACAGATAGCCCCGTCCATCCAGCAACTTGCCAACGAATTCAACGGCAAGGTGCTGGTGGTCAAAGTGAACGTGGATCACGCTCCGGATGTCAGCAAACAGGAAGGTATTCGCAGTATTCCAACTGTGGCTGTCTTCCTGCCTGGCTCCGACAAAGCTTCCGATCGAATGATTGGTGCACAGACTTATGAAACTTACAAGAGTTGGATTGAGAATCATCTGCGCAAGAATCCCGGCAAGTAACTAACATGCTTGCCCGCCAGAGAGCATCTCTCGTACTGATGGTCTCAAGAGAGCCGGAAGAATTCACTGCAAAGTGGATCTTCCGGTTTTCTCTTTTCTTGGGATTTTACGATATTATATAGTTGTTTCTTGAAAAAGAAAAGGGAAGCCATTGACTGAGACTTCCCTTGAAGATTTACCGGGTAGCTCTTATGCGAGCCAGATCATTTCTGACGATATAGATCTCGGAATCATCTTCGTTGAATGTGTTTTGATAGGTGGTCTCAGCTCGTTGATAGTAGCTTTCAGCTTTCTCAATTTCATTAACCGCTTCGTACACCCGGCCAAGTTTGTGAAACGCAAAGGCTACCTGGTCAGACACTTTGCCATAAGCCTCTTCGTAAATCTCCACTGCCGGTGTAAGAAATTCGAGGGCGCTGTCGTAATCTTCTACTTTGAAGGCCACGAAAGCAGATTCGACCAGAAGCTCGGCCACCACAGGATGTCTTTTACCATAAAGTTTTTCGGCACAGACGATGGCCACACCGAGACAATCGATCGATTTACTCAGCTGTTCGTTACCGATATAAAACCGGGACAAGCGAGCAAGAATGTCTATCTCGTCGTGGGAGCCGGGATTGGAGATTCTTACCTGGTCCAACTTGTAGAGCAATAAACTTTCGGTCCCGTTCAATCCGGGTGAAGTTGATTCTTCCCGGGGAACAGTGGTCGACAAATCCATGCAAGGTCCACCCGGCTGTTGATAAG
>JAUIJG010000556.1 GCA_030431355.1 bacterium | reverse complement strand
AAAGCTAAGGAGTAGTGACTTAAAATGATTGAATTACTGTTTTTGTTCCTCGCAGTGGGCTGCCTCTGTGTAGCCGCAGGCTCCAAAAACTCCCAGGCTAGAATTGGCGGCTGGTTCGGATTCGCAGTCTTCGGACTGGTCTGGGTAACCACCAGCCTGGCTGTGGTGGTGGAAGCCGGTCATGTGGGTGTTGTCTTTAACAGAATCTCCGGCGTGGAGCCCCGGGTGCTCAGCTCCGGCGTTAAGCTGATCATACCGGTGGTGGAAACAGTCGAGCAGCACGATATCAGAACCCAGCGTATGTCGCTGAAAAACGAAGAATCGGTAAGCTCAGACCAGCAGGTGATTCATACCGATATCACCCTGAACTATCATCCTCTGCCCAGCGAACTCTGGAAGCTCTATAACGAAGTAGGCTTTGATTACGGTCCCAAGATTGTCGGTCCGGTTGTAAGAGAAGCCCTCAAAGCTGAGATAGCCAAACACGAAGTTTCAGAACTTCTGGCAAATCGGGCAATCGTAAGCCAGAACATCAGGGACTACGTGACCAAGAAACTTGCGGAAAAACATCTGGTCATGGAGATGATCTCGATAACGAACGTCCGATTCTCCAAGGAGTATCAGGCAGCCGTAGAGCAGAAGCAGGTGGCTTTGCAACAAGCCCAGGCCATGAAAAACCAGCTCTCCAAGGCTAAAATCCAGGCGGATATCACCCGCACGGAAGCCGATGCCGAAGCGTACAAAATTCTGGCGGTTCAAAAGTCCCTGGGCAACAGCCCTGACTATGTCAAGCTGGAAGCGGTGAGAAAGTTGAATCCCAACGCCGAAATCATCTATGTGCCCCACGGCACATCGGTGCTGGTACCAGGCAGTATTCCTGGCGCCAAGTAGATAAACAAAGCCAGGGCTTGAAACTGTCGGGGGTCTCGTTCAATCGAGGCCCCCGATTGCTATTTAATTAAGACCCACTTCCGTTGTGGGAAGCTTTTACAAAATAATCGAAGAGCGGCTTGTGGATGTCATATCCACGCTCGGGATGCCATTGAACCCCGACCACAAGACGGCTGTCATCAAGCTCCACCGCTTCTATGACACCATCGTCTGCCCGGGAGACAACTTCAAGCCCTTTGCCTGCCTCTTTAACCGATTGGTGGTGAGAAGTGGAAACCAATACCTCTTCGCACTGGTAAATATCAAATAGACGACTTCCTTTGTCTATTTTGACGGTATGTTCGTTGAATCCTTTGTTCCATCCATCCGGACTAGAATGCTTTATTCCCGACTCCGGATAGGCTTTAGGAATGTCCTGGATCAAATCACCACCCAAATGAACGTTGAGTAGCTGCATACCGAGACAAATGCCCAGTACCGGCACGGAGGTGTCGGCCATAATTTTATTGATGAAGGAGAAGTCAAAATTATCCCTGGTGGAATTGATCAGAACGGTGGTGTCGTCTTTCTCCTGGTTGTAGCGCCTGGGATCATAATCCAGACCACCGACGAAGACGACACCACTGAGAAATCCCATGATCTCCGCAAGATCAGCTTCCGACATCGGCGGAATTAAAAGAGGAATGCCACCGCTTTTTGAAATAGCGTCGGTATAAGTACTCTGAAGACTGTTCTCAGGGGGAGGTCCCTCTTTGACGTCTAGGTTGATTCCGATGACCGGCTTGCTGGAGTTTTTCATAATAGGGAAGAATACAACAGATAAAAGAAATCTGGAAACCCTTAGAGAGAAATATAAAAGAGATTTTCGAAGATTTCGTAGAGCCGTCGAACAAGTGCAATTCAGAGCAAAAGATTTCAATTTTCAAGGGACAATATGCCAAGGGGAATGGAAGTGGAAGTAGCCTTGCTAAAATCTATCCATCTGATTGGCGAGAGGGTCAATTCAGGTCGAGAGAGACTAAGCGAGAGAATTACTAGATGACCAAAACCACCACCGAACTAGAAAAGCTGACGGGGAAGACTCTTAAATCGGTGGACGCCTGGCGCACCGGACATTTTATTCTTACCTCCGGGAAACATAGTAGTGAATACATGCAATGCCAGAGAGTGATGCAATATCCTCGCCTCGGCAACCTCCTCGCCGATCTTCTGATAGAAAAGGTTTTCAGTGAGGGAATTGAGCCCGAAGTGGTGGTCGGTACCGCCCTGGGGGCTATTCACTGGGAACTGTACAACGCCCAGGCTCTAGAGCGTTATCAAACCAGAGTCAACAAGAATAAGGACGCCTCTTTTCCCTGCCTCAACGATACTGCCGGCAGTGCTGACCAGTTAGATAGAATTACCAAATGCTCCAGTACCGATATCGAGAAAAATCTGGTCAAAGCGATTTTCGCGGAGAAAGTTGAAACATCGGTAGACCCAACCGGCTTTGCCATCCGTCGCGGCATAGAATTGGAGCCCGGACAGAAAGTCCTGGTGGTGGAAGATGTCACCACCACGGGAGGTTCTGTGCGATCGGTGGTCGAGATGGTCCGCGCCCTTGGCGCGAATCCTGTTGCCATTGGTGCTGTGGTGGACAGAAGCGGCGGCAAGGCAAAATTTGATGTGCCTTTCATCAACTTACTTCAACTCAATCTAGAGACCTACGACCCGGACAATTGCCCCCTTTGCCAGTCAGGATCGGAAGCGATCAAACCCGGCTCCGGCAAAAAATAGATTGGGAAAAACACTGACCAAAGATGAAAAATGGCTCCTCTAGGCCATTTAACCACTGAGCGCGGGAATATAGAAACTGGCAGCCTATGTTCTCACCT
>JAUIJG010000084.1 GCA_030431355.1 bacterium | reverse complement strand
TTTATTGGCAGAGTCTACAACGGAATCAGCCGTAAGTATCTCCAGCTCTATATTGCCCTCTACTGCTTAACTTGTACTGAAAAACAGGCAAAACTTCTCAAAGTAATTGAGGAGATAGCAATGTATTCAAAACCAATTACAAGAGACACAGTCAGGGAATTCGACTCACCAGCAGATGTTTACATTCCGTGTTCAGCAGCTTAAGTCCATTTGGCACGCCATGTCACAGGCTATTTCACATGCCATGTCACAGGCTATTTCACACGCCATTTCACAAAATCAATTCCAAACTATAGAATTAAGGACTTGATTGAATTCGTTGCTTTCGCCACCATCGGAAGAACGATCGCTTCTCTGAAGAAAAAACTCTTCTACGACTCGACCGTCTCCTCCGGCGAGGTAAAAAATGCCATCGTATTTAGAACCATTTGCAAAGTTTCCTTTGACTCTAAGAATCGGTCTACCTGACAAAGATTGTATTGCGGCATGCTCCATATGAAACCTGGGGCCTTCCAAACTTCCTGGCGTATTGCTATTCGTGTACTGGTTATCACCAATGGTCGCAACACCAAAGACCGTGTGCAGTGCCAAAATCTGCTCCTTGTCGAGCTCAAACTCAGTATGATTTGCAATCTGACCCAAAAGGAAGTTCATTACTTTTCTAGACGCCTCATCAATCGGCACGCCTCTATACTTGAAGACTATTTCCGCCTGGGGGTGCTCCTTGTTTGCAAATACACGCTCCCATGCCAAACCGACTTTGGCACCCGCTGATGGGCTGGACTCAATCCATCCGGGAGGAAATTCAACAGCTTTGATGGCGCCAATCTTCAATACTTGCATAATAAATTCCGTAAGCACTTGTTCTCCGAGAGCAATATATCCTATTGACATTCAGGAGCACTGACAAAGACGCCTACTTCTATTAGGATAGCCTCAACAGAACAAGTCTAGATTCAGTTCCCAGATCCAGAATCAGTCCTCAGATCTAGATTATTGTCCAGATTTCCAAATTCAACTAAAGGGCTGCGGCCACTCTATCTCGATCAAGCAGAGCCTGGTCTGTATTTCCAAGTTTCTCAAACATTTCGGCTCTGTAAGAATAGGCAAGAGTTTGATTAATTCCGGAATTCGTCAATCTAATGATTCCGGTGTAGTCTTCTATAGCCTTAGAATACATTCCCAGAGCCCGGTGAGACTTACCTTTGAGGAAGAGCGTCTTAATCTCTGTAGATTCATCGGGTTCCGAGTCAAGCACCTGGGAACAACAGTAAGTTGCCAGAGCATAATCTTTTCGCTCGAAAGCGGACTTTGCTCTGGAAAAGAGGTCGGCCGCATAGTCATCGGACTGGACCTTAGTTGAAATCACGTGCCTAGTAGATTTGTCACCGGCATGGCCGATTCCAGCCCCGGTACCTACCATTGCCAGTACTAGAGAAACCGCTATAACAACTCGCTCAAAAGACCTTTTCAACATTTCAGAACTCTCAACTGTACCTAAAGAAAACTGCGCACATGGTTACAACCAAATGCGCAGCAATTTTAGGCGGGAAAAATAGAGTTAGATTCGAAAACCGATGCCGACTGTCAGACTCTGAATAAATTCATTGACACGAGCATTATCGTACTGGGGTGTTCCAGGAAATGGACTGGTGTTCCTATTTCTAGCACTGGAAGGTAATCCGATCATGTGAGCCGCACCCGCCCAGAATCGCTTCTTCGTATATCGAACACCATAGGTAATGGTGTTCTGATTGGTGGAGGCAAGCACCGGAACTATACGGTTGCGGCTCATGGGAGCGGTATTAAAACTATATCCGGCGGATACACCGAGACCGTTTTTAAAATCATAATCGACTCCAGCATTTAAGATCCACAGATCCTGATAGCCGATGGGAACGCCACTATTAATCAGCCCGCCGAGATTAGAACTGCCGAGAAAGCTATTTCTATTTGAAAGATAGCCGACTTCCGTGGCAAATCTGAGATTATCTCTGGGTTTATAGGAGGCACCAAAAGATACACGCTGGGGTAAGCTGAATGCTTTCACCCTGAGGGGTCCGACTATCGGATAGGCAAGGTTCGAACTTAGAGAACTTCTGGATGTTGCCAGTGGCATCATCCAAGTGGAGGACCGGTAACTGGCTCCAAGATAAATATTCGGCCGGGGCAAATACAGCAAACCCAAAGTATATCCAGCACCTACGGAATAGGACTTGTTGAAGTCCACATTATACCCTTCCCGCAATGTTCGCACCCCGACTGCCAATAACTCCACCCGCGGTGCTACTCCAATCATCAATTTCTCATTGAACTTGTATGAGAATGTGGTGGCAGCAGCATAGTTCCTCAATGAAGAAGATGTTTTCTGCACACCTATAAATCCCGGATATAGATTGTTGTAGCCTGCGGATCCGCCCATCTTGCTATAAACAGTCAATCCCATGAATAACTTCTCTTTCAAAGGACCAACATATCCAACACTGAAATTGGGGATTCCGAATGACTCAGAAGTAGAAGTGTCCAGAGGTCCATGGTATTTAAAGATCGGATTGATAAAAGTCAACTTGGTATCAACACGACCATTTAGATGCAAGGCACAGGAAGCAGGCTGTCTTATCTGAGAGAGCGCCGTATCACCAACAGCAACCTCTGTTCCACCGCGCATGTCCGCCTGGAAGCTATGACCTACCTCTTCGAGTCCATTGACCGCTGCCAGGGTAGGCAATGTTGACAAAAAGAGAAATGTCACCAGAAGAAAAAACAATGCTTGAAAACAACTCAATGAAAACGCCCGATATAATTGGCTGTAAGAGGAAAACAACCTCAGGGAAAAGAACTCTAATACAGAATTTCGAATTAATCTCACTTTTTGAAGTACTTGAGGATGGCGTCATAAACACCGCCCTGATTAGAATAGAGCGCGTAATTACGGGCGGTGGCAAACCACTCTACAGTAGAAGGCTTAACCACCTGAAGGGCTTTCTCCAGATCTTTTGTGGTTAGCGGCTCTGCCACACCAGACTTGAGTGAATTCTCTAGTTTGGCCTCTATGGCAACATCAATAACTTTTTCGAGGTCCGCTCCGGAGAACTTTTCAGTCTTTCTGGCCAGAAACTCGAAGTCTATGTCGCGTGTCGGCTTTCCACGAGTGAGAATTCTCAAAATTTCTGCTCTCCCCTGCTTGTCAGGGGGAGGGACAAAAATAACTCTGTCGAAACGCCCCGGCCTTCGAAAAGCAGAGTCCAGATGCCATGGTGCATTGGTTGCCGCAAGAACAAGAATACCTTCGTTGCTCGCATCCACTCCGTCCAGTTCGGATAGAAACTGATTTATCACTTGCTTTCCATTGGATGATCTGAGATCTGACCGACTTGCAGCAAGAGCGTCTACTTCATCGAAAAAGAGAACTGATGGCGTATTATCCCTTGCGTTTTCAAAAATCTCATGCAAATTCTTTTCTGAGCTTCCAAGCCACATGTCCAGAACATCATTGATGCCGACGGAAAAGAAAAAAGCGTTGATTTCGCCGGCAGTGGCACGAGCGATATGAGTCTTTCCACAACCAGGCGGTCCATAAAGCAGAATGCCACCACCGATTTTTTTTCCGTATGCCTTGTATATTTCAGGATTGTTAAGGGGGTGAATGATCTTCAATCGAATCTCTTCCTTAACTTCCTCCATGCCTCCAACTGTTTCGAAACCATCCTCAGGTTTCTCCGGCTCCACTTCAAAGGTAAAATCCTCTTCCGTTAGCCCAAGGTCAACGCCGACTCTCTCACGATTCATGCCGCTATTCACCGGTTCGACATCCGCAGCATTCCTTCCGAACTCTCGCCCCTGGACACCAAGACGTTCGGAAAGAGAAGCATCGATTAACTCCGGCTTGAGCTCCAGGGCTCTTTCATACTGTTGTTTGGCCAGTTTTGAGTCGCCATCATTCAGAAGTATTCTGGCGTGTAAAATCAGCGAGCGCGGGGGAGGCTCGGGCAACTCCACCAAACTTTCAACCAGGACCTGGGCTTGACTATACTTCCCAAGTTGATAAAAGGAGGCCGCCAGACCGCACTTAACCTCCAGGTCATCGGGGTTAAGCTTCAAAGCCTGGGAGAATTCCGCCTCCGCCTGGGCAAAATGCCCCGAGGAAAAGAGACAATCGGCAAAATGTTTACGCAAAGGAGCATTGTCAGGAGATTGTTCCACCGCCTGCTTGAGCGCTTCTAAACTTTCATCATCATGTGGCATATCACAGTCTTCCCTTGCAGAATTGGGCCGGATAAATAAGTTTTATGGACAAGAAAGAGCACTGTTCACACCGATAATAATACAGCCTGGGGGTCTATTCATCTCTTAAAAGAAGCTTCCGAAGCGCCACACAGCTTGACAATGCAGGTTGTAATATGGCTTCTGGCCGTCACCGATCTGTTCTAAAATAGGTAGGTGAAGGAGTATTAGACTTGAAAGAACAATCAACGGAAGACACAGCCAGCCGCAAGGTGTGTATAGCCTGCAAGCAGGAATTTTCCAAAGACATGGACAAATGCCCCCATGATGGAACGGTGCTGACGCCTGTTTCTGTGGAACCCGGCGTAGGAACCATCATAGCTGGAAAATACGAGGTCCTTTCGGTGATTGGCGGCGGAGCCATGGGTCTGGTTTACAAAGCCAGGCATACTTTGATGAAAAGAATAGTCGCGGTCAAAGTACTGCGCCCCAATATGGCCCTGGATGAGACCACAGTATCCAGATTTCAAAAGGAATCCGAAGCACTGAGTGTCCTAGACCATCCAAATATTCTCAAAGTTTTCGATTTTGGATTGAATGAACAGGGTCAACCCTACCTGGTAACCGACTACCTCGAGGGTGACACTCTGGCCGATATCCTGAACAAAGATGAGCGCATCGAATATAAAAGGGCTGTAGAACTTTTTAAGCAGGTAAGCTCCGCCCTCAGTCATGCTCATAAAAACGGTGTTATCCACCGGGATATGAAACCCAGCAACATAATGCTGGTGAGGGATGACGAAGGCAATGAAGTAGTAAAAATACTTGATTTCGGTATCGCTAAGGTAACGGACGACGCCGAAAGCTCTACCCAGTTAACGAAAACAGGAGAAGTCTTCGGCTCTCCTCTATATATGAGCCCCGAACAATGCAGGGGCAAGAAACTCGACGCCAGATCCGATATCTACTCCATAGGCTGTGTGCTATATCGGTCTTTGAGCGGTGCGCCCCCAATTATCGGTCAAGACTTAATAGAATGCCTCTACAAGCACGTCAATGAAGACCCGGTTCCATTTGAAGAGGTTCTTCCTGGAAATGACATTCCCAAAGCGCTGGAAGCTGTGGTAATGAAGTGCTTGATGAAAGATCCGGCCCTGAGATTTCAGTCCATGAACGAGCTGAGGGATGCCTTGTTAACCGTTGAAGACAAGGACGCTCTGGAGATTACAGGACAGAGCTTTACTGGAGCAGGCAGCGGAAGCACAGCACCGGACTCCAAGGGAGCCGATTCAATATCTCAAACTGGGTCTCAAGCATCCGAATTGGCAGCATCTCAAAATTCAACCGGTGCCAAATCCGCCGGCACACAAGCAAGCTCCAATGCGGGGACACCGACAGACAACACCACCGACAGTACCATAAGTCCACAAAGTAATTCGGCGCCATCGGCAAAAATTGATAGCGCCATGGAAAAGACGAACGAAATAATTGAACCGGCTTCTCCCCTGGACAAAGATAAAATTCTGGAACTGATCAAAGACAAGAAAACCATCGCTATCGTTGCGGCGCTAGCAGCTCTGGTAGTTATAGTCCCGGTGTTCAGCGGACTTATTTCCAACAACAAGGATAAGACCAAAGAGACCACTAAACCGGCTAACCAATATGATGAGTTGCTTCAAGAAGGTATCGAGGAATACGAATCCGGTGACTATTTTGAAGCACGCACAAACTTCTACAAAGCATATAGCTTCGCAAACAAAAACAAGCTACCGAAGTCAAAGAAATCAAATGCTTTGCACCACTTAATAGCTGCCAGTGCCGAATCCCATGAATACGACATGGCCGCCACCTATTTAAAAGAGTTGGAGAAGATCGCCGGAATAAAAAGTACCAACTCAATACCGGAGAGCCAGGAAGCAGCAGAAGTTTACTTCAACAAAGCTCTCTTGATGATGTACGGAAGAAAACAAAATCTGGAAGAAGCTCAAAATCTGGTCCAGAAAGCGCGAGGTTACTACGAAGCGAACGAAGGTTTCAGCGCAGATATCATGCGATGCCTTGCCACCCTCGGACAAATCAAAATATTGCAAGGAGACTTCGAAGCGGCTAGCGCTTACATGAAACAGGCCGTCATGCTAGCAAAAGAAGATCCTACTGTCTCCCAATTGGAGATGGCTCTTAGAATGGACGGTCTTGGAGACGCTTTTATTCTGCGGACAAACCAGAGCAAAGGCAAACTCAACTACTATGACGAGGCCAAAAACGAGTATAAAGAGGCGCTTAAGCTGAGGCAGGACACGGTTGGCAACGATACGGACAAGTCTTTGTCCCAGAGTTATTTGCGACTCGGCATCATAAACTACCTGCAAAACAATTATGATGAAGCAAACAAAGACCTTGAAAAAGCTCTTAAAATCAGAGAGACCACAGGACGACCACTGCAGATCGCGGAAGTCAAAAGAGCCCTATCGAAGGTTTTTCTCGCCCAACACAAAAAAGATGAGGCTATAAAAGTTTTCAATGAGTCAATAGAGCTGGCCAAACAAGCCGGACCACAAACAGAACCGCAGATAAAGAAATGGAAAGCCGTATTCGATGCAATGGCAAAACGAGTACGGTAGTATGGTTATATGATCTATCGCGCAATTAGAGGCAAAACCTTATTTACTGCTCTTGCAGCCGCTCTGGCTCTATATGCCCCGCCGGCTTTCGCCGGGAAGGCTATGGAGAAGTATGAACTAGGCAACAAGCTTCTGAGCGCAGGCAGACCAAAATCCGCCATCGTCTTCTACGACAAATGTTTAAAGCTGAATCCAAGCTTCTACCCTGCCTATATAAAGCGCGGAGATGCCCTGGCAAGGATTGGTCAGAAATCCTGGGCACAGGCGGACTATAAATACGCACTGAAGATAAATCCCCGGTGCGGCGAAGCCAGAAAAAAGCTGAATGCCCTCAGCGGTAAATCATCTCGTAAACGTAGCACCGCCAAGAAAACCACCCATTCAAAAATTTCTCAAAAGAAAGTGAGCGGAGCGGGTCTTTCTCGAGCCAGCAAATCCAGCAAATTGGCTCCACCCACATCTGACTGACATTAATCTTGCAATTGAATACTTAGTTAACTCTCGCCAGGTTTTCTCGGGCCAACTTGTATTGCGGGTCTATCTTAAGAGCATCCTGAAAATCTGTCTTGGCAAGCCCATCTTTGCCTAACTTGAGGTAGATGTACCCACGATCATTCAGATACTCTTTCTTCTCTGGACTGATTTTCAATGCCGCCGTCAAGTCATTGACCGCATCTTGATAGTCACCTCGAGCGTAGTACACAAGAGAGCGCTCATAATAGAGATCTGCACGTCGCTTAATACGCAATCCTCGGGTGAAGATATCGATGGCTTCGTCATTCTTGTCGTCACCGGCAAGCAACAATCCTAACTGCAGATATCCATTTAAATAGGTGGGGTCACTGTCGATGGTGCTCTGAAAGTCCTTCTTCGCGCTGGAATACTTCTTCAAAGATACATATGCCAGTCCTCTTCCGTAACTTGCCTTAGCATTCTCCGGATCCCTTTTTAAAATTGCAGAATAGTCTCTAATCGCACTCTTAACCTTGTCCGTATAGATATAAGCGGCTGCTCTATCAAGCAAAACATTGGCATCGTTTCGCTTGAGTTTGAGAGCTTTGTCAAAATCCTCAATGGCCCTATCGAACTCCTTTTTGCGTGAATATGCTTTTCCACGCAGATGCAACACCTGAAAATGGGAAGGATCATCGGCTATAGAAGTGGAGAAAAATACAATCGCGTTAGCATAATCTTTGTTGTCGTAGTACTTCAGTCCTTTTTCAAAATCCTTTGCCCATCTCTCTATGGGCCTATCCAACTTTCTCTCAGAAGAAGAAGTACCAGAATCACCCTGAGCTGTCTTATCTTTACTGTTAGCATCAACGGACTTCGAATCTCTTTGAGCAATGATGGTAGAACTAGAACCGGAATTCGAGCGAGTCAGTTGAAACAACCCGACACCGATGACGACACCAACTAGCACAAGTCCAAGAACCACAACCTTGAAAGAGATTCTATTCTCAGAGACTGCATTTTTCCCAGCACTCTCTCCAGCACTTTCTCCTGAGAGAAGCCTGGAGTTTAGCTTGGGCCTGGCACCAGTCTTCTGGCTTTCGGCAGATGCTGTCTCTATTGACGAAGCACCGGATTCCGGTGAACTATGGGGCGGAGGAGTCAAGGAAGGAACACGATCAGACCTTGTCCCCTGACTATTGCCAGAGCTAATGACCGGTCCAGCCGCAGAAGCCGATTGAGAATTAGAAGATACAGGTTCGGAAGATTTAGCCAGGGGTAAATCAACATGTGGCTCCGACATTTCTGTTTCGGAATAGGATGGTGCCATTTTCGGCTGGGTTTCTGGCTCGGAGGATCCCCTTACGACCTGGTCTACTTCATCGAGAAACTCATCCATTTGTTTCCCGGCAAAACTCTCAGACTTCTCACTCTGCCCCTGGGAAAAAACGGTAGGAACAGCCGGATGAACATCGAAGATCGGACCGGGTCCTGATTCCTGCGTGGGCACCGCTTCCCGTTCCGCAATTGGTTCTGGGACTGGTTCTGGGACTGGTTCTGGGGTTGAAGCCGGGGCTGGAGTTGGGTCTGTCGTCTGGGCTTGTGTTTGAATTGGCTTTGGAGCTGCTGTTGCTGCTGGCACTTGCGCTTGTACTACCGCCGCTTCAGAAGTAATTGATGCATCTTCAGTTGATTTCTCAAAAGACACTTTCTTCCCGGTCTGGGAACGGGAGCCGAACTCAAGGTACTCTCCGTGAAGCTTCATCTCATCAATCTTTTCAACAAAATAATGAAATCCACTCCTATCTCCGTCAAATCCGGAATGTGGCTTCTGGGAAACAACCAGGTTTTCTTGCACTTCCAAATCAGACTGTGGTGTGATTCGACTCTTCGGAACACCTGGAATAGACGCCGATTTTTGCTGAATCACAGGTGACGTTGGTGGAGTTATTTGCTGCGGCGACTGCTGTATCGGAGCCTGCTGCGGCGGCTGCTGTATGGGGGCCTGCTGCGGCGACTGCTGTATCGGAGCCTGCTGCGGCGGCTGCTGTATGGGGGCCTGCTGCTGCGGCTGCTGTAACGGAGCCTGCGGCTGAGGCGGCTGTAACGGAGTCTGCGGCTGAGGCGGCTGTAACGGAGTCTGCGGCTGAGGCGGCTGTGACGGAGTCTGCCGCTGAGGCGGTTGTGACGGAGTCTGCGGCTGCGGCGGTTTCGCCGGAGCAGGGGGCAAAGACTCTGTGCGTGAGTTTCTTACTTTTGGAGCTGGCGGCAGCGGTGGAGGTGGAGGCGCCGGCTTATTCTTTTTTACTACCTGCCCATCCTTCTGACGCACAAATATATCGGTTTCATCCAGCCAGGAGTCATCAATAGCATCTAGAGAAAAAATGTCACCGGGTGAATCAGGCTTTTTATCATCGCCCGTGCCGGATTTACTCTGCTCGAAATCTTCCTTGTTTGAATTCATCAAATTCCTGTAGGTCTTAAATACTGCGATGGAACTCCGGTTGTCATGGTTTCACTTCAAACAACTTGCTTTAAATAAGAGAACCATCCTGACCATTATATATAGAATAATTCAATAGAGAAACAGGGATACCAAGACCGCGACCGCAAGCACCGGCGAAAGAGGAAAACATTGCCAGACACTATGCAGAAAAGATGCCCCTGGAACTAGAACAGAAAAGACTTCCGAATGCGCAATTCTGGCAAGTCTGCTATTTATAAATAGGACACTTAAAGGCCTTTTGTCATGACAATTTCAAAAGTGACAATTAGAAGAAGAAGTGAGACAGGCAAAGTTCACGCACCGTCTCTAGTGTTGGGTATGGCAGCAGGTCTACTATTGCTGCTCGGTGGATACCTTGTTGGGAAAAGCGGCGCTGACCCCGGCATAAGCAACGGTGCATCGGTCATCAAAAGCAAAAGAAGCGGCGACACCGGCGGTTTGCTCGCATCACTTTCTCCATCCGCCGACAACAAAGTGTCGGACATAGCAGAAATAGCCAGTAAAAGCGTGGTTAATATTGACATAAGTCAAAAGTATAAAACCCAAGTCCCGGAGTTCTTTTTCTACGCACCACCTGGATCAAGACGCCCCCAGGGTGAGATGGAAAGGGAGTCTAGAGGAACAGGCTCCGGAATAATAATTCGCGAGGATGGCTTTATAGTAACGAATAACCATGTTGTCGGCGCGGCTGACAAAATAAAAGTAACGGTTGATGGAGACAAAACCTACGAAGGTAAGGTCATGGGCAGGGATCCCTTTACGGACCTGGCAGTCATCAAAATTGATGCTAAGAATCTGCCGGTGGCTATTCTTGGCACCAGCAAGAATTTGCGTGCCGGTGACTGGGCCATCGCTATCGGAAGCCCGATGGGACTAGATCATACCGTCACTCTCGGCATAATCAGTGCCCTTGGACGTTCACTGACTGAACTCAGCGATGTGGATCTCATTCAGACAGATGCAGCAATAAACCCAGGAAACTCCGGGGGACCACTCCTGGACATTGAAGGTAAAGTTGTAGGGTTAAATACAGCCATTAAGGATGATGCCCAAAATATAGGTTTTGCCATACCGGTGGATTTAGTGAAAGAGGTCAGTGAGCAATTAATCAGCGGTCAAAAGATTGTCAGACCTTACGTGGGCATAATGATGCAAGAACTGACACCCGAGTTGGCTCGCTCCATAGGAGTTGAAGATGACAGCAAAGGAATAGTTATAGCCGGAGTCAAACCCAAAAGCCCTGCCTATGAAGCCGGTCTTGCGCCGGGAGACATCATCCAGAGAATAGACGGAAAGGAAGTGCAATCCTCCAAGCAGGTACAGAAATTCGTAAGAGAACACAAACCGGGAGAGAAGCTTCCTTTTCTAATCATGAGAAAAGACAGGCTTGTACCGTTCGAAATTGAGATAGGGGAGTTTCCAGATGAAATCCAAAGATAAGCAAACCATTATGAAAAGCTGGATTATTTTAACCCTGTTTTCCGGTTCAGTAGTTTTTCTAGGAGCCTCTTACATAGATTCTGCCCGGGCAAAGCCGGAGGAGAACAATCCCCCCAGCCGAGAAAGGAAAAAACGTGAACAAGATAGAGAAGAATGATGCTGATTGGAAAAAACAACTTACCGACGAGCAGTTCAAAGTAACCCGCAAGAAAGGAACTGAACGAGCGTTCACCGGCAAGTACTGGGATAACCATGACCAGGGCACATACAAATGCGTCTGCTGCGGTAATCCGCTGTTTCACTCCAGTACTAAATTCGACTCTGGTACAGGCTGGCCCAGCTTCTACGCACCGGTTGACCAGGAGAAAGTGGGCGAAAAAGTCGATAAGTCTCTGTTCATGACCAGAACAGAAGTGGTCTGCAATAAATGCGACGCTCACCTGGGACATGTTTTTCCAGACGGTCCGAAACCGACAAGTATGCGCTATTGCATAAATTCAGCCTCTCTAGATTTCGAGAAAGAATCAAAAGACAAAGATAATCACTAAGTTCCGTAATATGATTCCCTCAGGTCCTTATTTTAAGCGATAGAGCAAGTAAAACAGACCAATTCCGGCGAATAGGTTAACTAGCGTATTTTCAGGACCGAAAGCACCACCTCCGCCGCAAATTCCTTCCGAAAGTTTTGCCAACATCACTGCGGAGTTCAGTTCGTGTCCCGAAACGTTGGCACCAAAAACAGCTCCTTCAAAAAAGTTCCAGGCCCAGTGGATTCCCACAGCTAACCATATACTGCGAGTGAGAATAAACGCCATCACAAACGGCAAACCTGCTTCCAGGGACAAAAAAGTACAAAAGACCATCTGACTTTCCGGGGTGACGTTCGGCACATGGTTGATCATATGGACAAAACCGAAAAGGAAAGAAGAGATAAGGATGGAGGTCTTCGTTCCAATAACTCTCTCCAGGTCCTGGAAGATAAAACCTCGGAAGACAAGCTCTTCGTTAAAAGCGCCCACGAAAAACAGAAGAAAAAAAGGCATTATATTCGGTGACTCATTAAATGCCACGAATCGGTAACCACCAGTAACAGACAATGCTCCAACTACTATGGATACGAAGATCCCGCCAAGAATAAAACCGAAGAGCAGGTGTTTAAGCGCTCCTGAAAATGAACTTTTAAGCCCCAAAGAGGTATCATCTTGAACTTTGAAGATTACTCGCGCCAGCAAGAGATCAAACAGATTGCCGTATTGACTATGGCTATCTTCACCAAGCCATAGCCACCCAGAGCACCATTGCCATCGACTTTGAATAGTGGAGTTGCCGCACTGCAGATAAAAACAAGCAGGATAAAAGAGGTGCAAAAGATAATAAGCCTTGCAAAAGACCTTAAGGCTGGTACTATTTCCTTTGGGTTTGAATCCAAGTTGTTCAAGTGTCCTGATAAAATTAGGCTCTTCAATCAGGACTATCATAGTATAAAAGACGGCTTTCGCTGACTGTAAAAAGGAGAGAATATGGCTCAACTAGTTCACCTAATCTGTGACTATGGTCCGGGCGACCTGGCCTGGGCAGAAGTTTGTGCCGCATTTTACAAAAACATTCCTCCCATGGTCAGAATGCACAGGATAAGCGTACCACCATTCGACACCGTGGCCACAGGATTCATTCTTGCCCAGCTTGCTCTCTCCGATTCCAACCTGAGACCTGAAGAGCTGCTTATTTTCGCGAACACCGCGCCAAGAAAGGATAACCCCAGAGCAAGAAAAGATAATGAAGGAGAGGGACTTCTCTATGTCACTTTGAAAAACGGAGTCAATGTGGTGGCAGTGAACAGCGGGTACTCGCTCTCTTTTGTCAAAGATCAAATCCAGGAATTATGGAGCACCAACTGCGAGGACAAAGGTAGTCAATTCCGCTCCCGGGACTTCTTCCCTCAAATTGTCGGACTTGCTGAAAAGCAAGATTTCTCATTCCTCAATCATAAATTGGCTCCAGAAAGCACGGTTCCGGATATGCCGGAGTCGGCCATCGGCTATGTAGACTCTTTCGGCAATATAAAAACAACGATTCGCCAGGGTCACGAAAGCGTCGTCAACCTGAATCCCGGTGACCGATTAAAAATCAAGATTGGCAGCAGAATAAGAACAGCCACAGTCGCCACAGGAAGCTTCAACATAATGGAAGGAGATCTGGCCTTCGCTCCGGGGAGTTCTGGGCATGAAACTCGATTCTGGGAGCTGTTCAAACGTGGTGGCTCCGCCTGGCTTGACTTTGGTCAGCCTGCAAACGGCGTGAATGTGGAGATAATACTTACCTGAGATTTTGCCTTCTCAATAATAAATTCAAGAATCGCAAAAAATGATCTGGTCATCTTCAAAACGATCGATAATCGCCAGAGATTGCACAGAAATATTCTCGGTAAGCTGGGAGGCAAGTTTCGTACGCCCGCCCTCGAACGACTTCTCTATAACTGCACCAATTCCGACAAGATTGGCTCCGCTGGATTTAACCAGACGAACCAGAGCGGAAATTGTATTTGCTGTTGCAAGGAAATCATCAACAATCAAAACACGATCTGTGGAATCCAGATACTCCGATGATACGACAAGATCGACCACTCCCCCTTTTGTGTGGGAATTAGCCTTCTCTCTGTAGTCAGTTCCCGCCATAGTAACCGGCTTATTCTTTCTGGCAAATACTATGGGCACCTTCAAAATCATACCGGTGGCAAGAGCCGGCGCGATTCCACTGGTCTCGGCAGTTAGAATCCGGGTCGGCTTCTGATCTTCAAAAAGCCTGGCGAATTCCTCGCCGATTGACTGCATCAAAACAGGATCGATTTGATGGTTCATAAAAGAATCGACTTTGAGAATTCCGTTTCCCAAATATTTGCCATCTGATTTTATTCTATCCACCAACAACTTCATTTTTACTTCCCTGCCTGTTTTCTGCTCTTCCGCTTTCTCACAGTGCCACCGGCGTTAGAGCTCTTACCAGCCGACTTCGATTCTGCGCCATCGCCCGATTTCCTTGACCGAGAGGAACTCTTTGTTGTCGAGCGTTTCTGAGATTGTTTTTTAGGTTTCGCGGAAGGCTTCTTGGCGCCACTCTTCGCCCTTGATCTTCCCGGAGAGGAGCCTCCATTCTTACCGTTAACGGGAATCCCGGAAACAGGAAGGGTCAATTGAGGTCTTTCGGAAAAATCAGGAAGCTTAAAGGGTTTCGACTTAACACTCTGCAAGATTATGCTCAGGGCCTTGTCCATCTGGGGGTCATGCCCTTTATGAAACTCATGGGGCGCGATATCAACTTCGACATCGGGATCGGTTCCATAATTCTCAACACCATAACCGACATCCACGAACCAGAAAGAATATTCTGGCTGGGTTGTGATGGTACCATCAACCAGCCGATGCCTGGGCCATATACCTATGACACCACCCCAGGTGCGTTTACCAACCAGAGGTCCGAGTTCGAATAATTTGAAACAATGACTGAATATATCGCCATCTGACCCGGCAAACTCGTTTGTGACTGCCACCATCGGACCGGCCACGGATTCCTGGGGATACGGCTGAGCCGGTCCCCAGCGACTGACATCATATCCTACCCTTCTGCGAGCAAGTTTCTGCAAGAGCAGGGAAGACACATGCCCTCCACCGTTATAGCGAACGTCCACAACCAATCCTTCTCTGTGCACTTCGGCCAGATAACCACGGTGGAACTCAGCGAAGCCTTTTGGACCCATATCAGGAATATGGACATAGCCCACCTTCCCGCCGCTCTGCTCGTGGACATATCGTCGGTTGGCTTCTACCCAGTCACGATAACGCA
>JAUIJG010000083.1 GCA_030431355.1 bacterium | reverse complement strand
TCGGAGATAACGGTGATGCTCTCGCCTTCCTTGAGTTCGCCTTCTTCGAAATAGTCTTTGTCCGGTTCGATGAAGGCAGCCAGGTTGTGGTATTTGAAGCCCCGGGAGGTGATCTTCATGACATAGCCCTTGGCGGAGCGATTCAGACCGGTGGAGCCGGCCGGAGATGCCACGATGAGGCCGGATGACTTCTGCATCACCGGTTCCTGGCCGGGTAGCTCGATCACGTAACGTGTGGTGCCGGCAGGACTTTTGTGGCTGAGCAGAACTTCGTTGAGAACCGGCGTGGAAAGCTCCGCTCCGTCCACTGTGACGCGCAGACGGGTGAGTTCCACGGGTTCTTCTTCCCCGCCCAGAATACGAAGCAGTACGTCCTCCACCGACTCTTTGTCGGCCAGGCAGAAGTTCCCGAAACTCGACATGGGAGCCGAGTTGACGCCGAGAACAGGCACCTGGTTGAGGATGGAGTGGGACGCGTCCAGGAAGGTTCCGTCACCACCGACGGTGATCACCAGATCTTCTTCGACCTGGAAGTGTTCTCCCGGTTGTCGGTTGATGCAGCGAGCGTCCACTCCCTGGTCAACCAGAATACGGGCCACATGCTCCAGGGTTTCCCGGTGCGATGTGTCGGATGCGATGATCCGCTCGGCGTGTGGGTTTCCTTCGCCGAGTGCCTGGAGCAGTCTTTCGTCCCCGGAGGATTCCGCCAGGGCTTTGAAAGTCTGCTTAACGATAATCAGACAGGTTTTGATGCTGCCTGCTTTGCTGGATTTCTCGGTCATAGGTGCTATCTATCCAGATTGATTTCCAGAGTTTGCCGCTTCCGATTAGACAGCGACACCTTCGAGGTCGAAAACCTCGATAAACAAGTCCAGAATCCGACGACTTCGAGTCGCTGGTTTCTGGTTGAGACGCTTGTGAAATACAGTTCTGTGGATTTAGTCCGGTTTAAAACTCTTTGGTTATGTGAAAGATAGTTCCCACACTAGATAAGAAATAAGTTGTCATGCAATGGCTTCTGGCTTCGTTTACAAAAACGTGAAATATATAAAGCTTCAGGAATCGGTATTCTCGTCTTTCAGCTAAGTATATCTACATACTGACAACCTGGCGCGGCTAGCGCTAGAGGACCTGAATTTACTGACGTTTGGGAAATTTTTGTCTTCTCTGCCTAAGAATCTTCAGAATTTTGTAGAAGGTCTTGTGTAAGAACAGCAAGTCAATGAGAAAGGGAGGCGATGGCAGAAGAACAATCAGTCCGGCAGCTCATGCACTCGTTTCGGCTCGATGCCTATCTTTTGCAAGTGAATGAGCACCTGATCCTTTTTTTCCGGAGCCAATAGTTCCAGGGACATGCCGCAAACTGATTCTGATAATTTCGGTGGAGTCGGCGTCGGCCGCACCTTGCTACCGGACTGCTTGAGAGATTTCTCCGCGGCAAGCAGCTTGTGGAGAGTTTCGAATGTGAGAAGTACTCTTGTCATCTGTGCGTGCGGAGTAGTGTAAGACCTCTGCAAAAATAGCATGTCAGTAGGTTTTCGGGGTGAGCAGAACGGGAAAGTTAGATATAGGTAAAATGTTGGGTAAAGCTAACGCAGTACCACCGAAACACGCTTCCTCTCCGGGTTTTAAGTGTTATACTAATAAGTAGAAAGAAGGGGTTGAAATGCATTACTACCTGTGTCCACGTTGCAATTTTAAGATCGCCGGCAAGAAGCGATTGTGTACTACGTGCGGCTATAGGATCCCCAAGCCGGAAAGTAATGATGATGTTGCATCCGGTGCCAAGTCTATGAAGCGTAACTCTGTTTTTTCAAAGCTCTTCGGATTCAGACCAGACGATAACAAGTCCACCGAATCGGGTCAGGAAAAACCAGCTCTCAGTTAGTTTTATTTTTTCAGGTACAGGGTCTCGTAGGTCCAGTAGTTGGCAAACACTTTTCGCACGTATCCCCGGGTTTCTCTGTAGGGGATGTTCTCAACGAAATAGTCCATGTCCTTGATTCCTGATGCGGAGTGTTTCTTCACCCAGCGTTTAACCGCATTGGGTCCACCATTGTATGATGCCACCGCCAACATGGCATTGCCTTGCTTGCCTCTCAGCACATAGCCCAGGTAAGCGCATCCAAGCTTTATATTGGTAGACGGTTCGAAAATCTGATTGGTGGATGCCAGTTTGATGCCGTTGTGTTTCGCCACTCCGTATGCTGTTCCTTTCAGGAGCTGCATCAAACCCATGGCGTTGGAGCGACTTCTGGCATTTGGATCGTAGCGGGATTCCTGGCGGATCAAGCCATGGGCAAGCAAAGGGTCTACGCCGTGTTTTCTTGCTTCTCTGTCAATGTCCCCGGCATAGGCCAGCGGATAAGCAAAGTTCCAAAAGGGTGATGGAACAGGTTTCCCTTTAAGCTTCCAGGCGACCAGGCCGAGACCCCTCAACACCTGTCCGTTCTTTACCATTAGCCAGCCGCGCATGTTCCTGGGAGTAGAACTGGGGGCCAATCCCAGGGCTTTGTCATAGCAGCCGAGCCAGGCAAGCGCTGAAGGCAGCGAACCTATGGCATTCTCGATCTGTCTCCAGCTGAACAGTTTTGGAGGTTCCGGCCAGGACCAGTTCAATCTGGGATTTTTGCGTGCAGGATGAATGGCCCATAACCTGTCCGGAATTACTTTGGACTTCCCACCGGTTGTTTTGTTTTTATTCAATGAGATCAAGTGAATGGAGCGAAACTTTGAACGGTATCCGTAGTAACTCGAGGGGTATCTCTCAAAAGTGGTTCTATAGATCTTTATGGCTTCCTGGCGATGGCCCGTGCGTTCATGGAGTTTGCCGCTCCAGAAAGCGTAAAGTGGAGCCAATTCACTATCGGGATATTGCTGTACACCTTTTACACAAAGTCTGGCGGCATGATTCAGGTGTCCGGCTCGCACCTTGCCTTTGCTGTGATAGCTGTTCTCTATGTGATGCCATATAAGCCACCATAGAGCAGAATCTGCATGTTTGGATTTTGGGTAATTATTGACGATTTTAGAATAGCAGGCATTGGCGCTGGAGGCTTCGCGTTTGGCTATGTTCCACAGGATCTCGTCTTTGGCTTTTAATGGATATTTATCCAATCCTTTCCAGAGAACAAGAGCTTGCGCTCTGGTCAGGGGCTTTGAAAGCTCTTCTGCCACATTCATTAAAAGCGGATTGGTTGTATCTACTTTGGCCAGGGAGAGGAATTCATCAAGGGCCTCTTGCTTCTTGCCTGTGCGAGCGAGACATACCGGTCTCAGTATATGTCTATAGTTTGCCCTGGACCATTCTTCCAGGGCCATCTTCCAGAGGGTGTGCCTGTAACAAGCGTAGGCCATCAGGTTGTGATCGTCCTGGCTGAGTTTGATGTTGGAGTTGCTTTGTTCTGTATTTTCGGCAGTGGTGTCGCTGGTAGTGCCATAGCCGGCCATCTTTTGTAGCTCTTTCACCGCTTCTGGTGAGAACTTTCCGCCCGGAC
The DNA here is from genome assembly GCA_030431355.1 of bacterium. The sequence continues at coordinate 11,675 of JAUIJG010000083.1, read as the reverse complement.
TTCTTTTTAGATACTCTTTGAAATACTTGTAAGCTACATCTTTCCCGCTACTGTCTTGAGCCGCTTTCAGGGCGGTTTCGCCCAGATAATAGGCTGCTCCCACGGCATATTTGCTTCCGGGAAATTTCTTTCTCAATTGTAAAAACACGGGATTGGAGCGACTGTACTCTTCACTTCTGAAATGGGATTCGCCCAGGCGATAGAATAGTTGGGCCAATATCTCCGCCTCTGCCTTGCTAAGACTTTCGCTCTCGGAGCCCTCTTTCCTGTTAAGCGCCGGGGCAAGGCAGTTTACTATCTCCGTCTCGTTCCCGAGAGTTTTTGCGATTGAAGCTGCCTCCAGTCGGGCAAAATTGCCAAGAAGTTTGTGGTTGAAAGCACCCTTATATAAATTGATCGCTTCCAGTCTTTTTTGCTCAGCGTTGTCTTTCCCTGAAATACTTGCCAAAAGAAAAGAGGCCAGGGCTTTATCATCCTCTAACGCGTAGCTATTCCCTGTCAGGGTTTTGAGGATTTTAACCGCTTCGGTGCTCTGTTTTTGATTCAGGAGTCCGACAGCATTGCGTATGTCCGTGGATGGATTAAGAGAAGGGCAAGGAGGGGCTGCGGTACTGATCAAGGATGAGGGTGTGTTCACTCCGGTGGGCGAGGCGGCAGGAGCCGTGCAAGCAGAACAAGACGCCAGTAAAAGGCTTATGGATAATGCGGTGCTGAAGGCTTTTCTCAAAGTAAGGGGCCTGCTGTATCTGGTCTGACACCATCAATCGGACAGTGAAGGTGGCTAGTAAATTTTCTATGAAAGCTATGCTAGCATACCCCTATGTCCGATTCCCAAATTCGCAAAGTTTATCTTGATAGCGCCGCCACCAGCTTTCCAAAGCCACCTGAGGTTTTGGAAGCTTTAACAAGCTATTTGGAAACAGCAGGTAATCCCGGGCGCGGCTCCCATTCCTATGCTATGAGCGGAGCCCGCCTTATAATGGAAGCGCGGCAAGAGATAGCTCGTTTTCTTGGAATCCAAGAGGACGAACGTCTCATCTTTACACCAGGGTGCACCGCCTCAATCAATTTTGTAGTCAAAGGATATTTGAATTCGCGGGATTTATCACATGATAGCCCCGGTGTTAAAGATGGTGGCATCATTGTTACTTCCGGATTGGAGCACAATTCGGTGATGAGACCTCTATCTCAGCTTGGCCCGGATTCAGCTTTTGAATTCCGTAGTCTTGGTGCGGGGAAAGAGGGAGTTGACGTACTTGAACAGTTGGAGTCATTGTTGCAATCTTCTTCTTCTGTGGCTCTTTGTGCGATAACGGCCGCCAGCAATGTTACCGGAGAAGTTTTGCCTTTCAAAGAAGCTGCTACGCTATGTCGTAAGTATGGAGTAGCCTGTCTTGTGGATGGGGCGCAAGTGGCTGGAAAGCTTCCTCTGGATCTTAGTTCTACTGATATCAGTTTCTTTTGTGCTTCCGGTCATAAGGGTCTGATGGGTCCTCCCGGTGTAGGACTTCTTTATATTGCACCTGGTTTCGATCTCAATCCATTGATAGCAGGGGGAACCGGATCCGGTTCGGAGAGTTTCAATATTCCAACCGCATATCCCGACAGACTAGAGGCTGGAACGGCTCCTGGTCATGATATCTGGGCTCTTTCCCGGGGAGTGGATTGGATTGTCAGACAGAATCCGGAGAAGCTTCTGGCTAAGGAGCTTGGGCTGGTGCAGGGATTTTTGAACTGGGCATCGAAACAGCCAGGTGTTCGAATATACGGACCTTCAGGAGATGCCGAAAATAGAGATCGGACAGGAAATGCTGTCCGCATGCCCGTCGTTTCTTTTGAACTGAAAGGTTGCTCGCCCAATGAAGTTGCCTGTAAATTGGATGCGGAGTATGGCATAGCCTTGCGCTCCGGCTTGCACTGTGCAGCCCAGGCCCATGAAAGTCTTGGAACCCTTGATACCGGACTCTGTCGTTTAAGTTTCGGCCCTGGAAATAGCGAAGCAGATCTAGAATCTCTTACTGAAGCCCTGGAAGAAATTCTCTCCGGAATGCCCTGCAGTTAAAAACCAATTCCGCTATACTAATCGGCAACCAGGCTTCTGGTATGGACGGTTTGAAGCGATCTTCCGGAGTATGTATGAGCACCACAATGAAAAATAAAAAGGTATCCGAAAAGTCAGTCGAGACCTACACAAGGGAAGCGACCGACAGAATAATCAGCACATATCCAGGTGTGGATGCTGATCTTCTCCGTTCCATAATCAAGCCTAAGAGGCAGTTGATAGTAGAAGTGCCGGTTCGGCTTGATGACGGTACATACAAAACATTCCAGGGATACAGAGTTCAACATAATGATGCCCGGGGTCCTTTTAAGGGTGGTCTTCGCTATCACCCGGATGTGGATCTGGAAGAGGTGAAAACCCTTGCCTATTTGATGACTTTGAAAACTGCCGTGGTCAATGTTCCTTTTGGTGGTGGAAAAGGTGGCATATCCGTGGACCCGCGCAAAATGTCTGCACGGGAAGTGGAGATTTTGACCCGAAATTTCACATATCTGCTCGGTTCAGCCATCGGACCGGAAAAAGACATACCCGCCCCGGATGTGAATACCGGCGGGCAGATCATGGCCTGGATCGTCGATGCTTATTGTCAGAAATATGGACAGAAGCCAGGAGTTGTTACCGGCAAGCCCATTGAATTGGGTGGCAGTCTCGGTCGAGAGGAAGCCACCGGTCGTGGTGCAATTTTGATGGCCAGGGAAGCAGCCAGAGAGCTGAATTTAAACCTCTCCGGTGCCAGGGTTATATTCCAGGGGTTTGGTAACCTCGCCTCATTTGGTGCCAGAATAATCCAGGAAGAGTATGGTTCCGTCGTTGTAGGGGTCAGCACTTCTAAAGGCGCAATCTACAATCCGAAAGGATTCGATCTGGTGGCTGCAGAAGCTTACTATAGAAAGAACGGCAGCTTGAAAGGCTTCCCCGATGTTGAATGGATGACTAATGAAGAACTACTGGAGCAGGAGTGCGATATTTTAGTACCGGCGGCACTGGAAAACGCTATCACCAAAAAGAACGCACCAAAAATCAAAGCTAAGATTGTTTCTGAAGGCTCCAATGATTGTTCTACAGCCGAGGCGGACAAGATACTGAAAGACCGCGGTATTTTTGTGGTGCCCGATATTCTGGCCAACGCAGGTGGAGTGATAGTCTCTTATTTTGAATGGGTGCAAAATCTACAGAACCACTACTGGGATATCGAAAGAGTAAGGTCCGAACTTGAACAGATCATGGTCAAGGCCTATGGTCAGGTATCCAGCCATAGCAAAGAACATAAGTGCAGTTATCGAGAATCGGCCTACATGATCGCCCTCGATAGGGTGGCGAAAGCGATGGCGTTGCGCGGTGGTGTCTAGCTTTTCTGAATTCTTGAGCTAATCTGCCACCTCTGGAAGGATGTGGCAAGTTATGGAGCTGTATAGAGGTTCTATCTTTCGCATCATCTGCGTATATCAAACGCTGAGTTGTTTGATCGAAATACTAATGCGAATAGTAGAAATAGGCAAAAAAAAGATGGAGAGAACTCCATCTTCAAAAACATCCGGGATAGCATTTGTTTTGCTATTCCGGTTTATCGGCTTCAGGCACAGTCACGACTCTCGGAGAGAATCAGTCCCAGGCGTGGGGCTTGATGCACATGCAGTCCCAGAGGAGACGCTGGCAGCCACCGCAACGAGCCTTGTATGCCGGTTCGCAGTCAAGGCAAATATCCGTGTACTTCATCCCGCTCTTCAGATCGCTTGAACCGCAGTTGGGGCAGCTCTTCTCTTCGGAGTCGGATTCGGAACCGGAATCTTTCTTGCAGCAAGGATTGGCAGTACAGGTGTTGGCGTCGCCGGTGCAGCCCTTATCGGAACAACCGCCCTCGTTTCCGCAGGAGCAACTGGCCAGGATTGTGTCTTCAGTCATACACACCTCAATTTGGTTGATTTTTAAAATTCGCTGTTCGAATTTCGGCAGTAAAGCGTCGGGTCCAATAAACTCGACACCTGTTCTTCCTCTCCAGTAAGTCACGTAAGTCACGCAAACATACTCTTGTCCCAGGGTTTGCTCGAAGAAGCAGGAGTCACGGCAAAAACCAGGAAGACGCTGTCTTCGAGGTTTCTAGCTCAAATGGCTCGTGGGGAAAGTGTTTGTGGTGATATTAGCTGGAGGGGGTCGGGAAGAACACTTTGTTCTAGCGCATTTACTTGAACTGAAACAAGGGATATTGATTCTCAAAATCTAAAAATCATATTTATTAGATCATAGAGTCATAGATCTTCTGAGCCACTTTAATGTAAACGGCAGAAACTCATATCCTGCAAGAGGTTGCGGATGTTAGCTCCGATTTCGATAGAGAATGTAAACCTAGCGCTAGGCTCGATATATTCTTGTTAATGGACCCTGGAGATGGTGTTTTGTCTGCCGAGCATATTAATGCCAGGGTTGGATCCGTTTGTTCCGTATTTCCAATAGACTGAGTTGTCATGACCACTCACGGATATGGTTTTTACGCCGTTCAGGTTGACGATATTGTCGTGACCTGTGACTGTCACATTGCCGCAATGACCGTAAACGGTAACTTTGTTGGTATGACCGGTAACGGTGAGATCCTCTCCGTTTAGCTTTATGGTTCTTGTATTGTCGTGACCGGTGATGCTTATCGTTTTGCCGCTGCTTCTCAGAGTAGTGCCGGTTCTGTTGGTTGTGATTGCCGTGCTGCCCAGGGCTGTATTTGTTGCTACCTGGGCGGTGTTTAGAGCCGAGCCTACAGTGCCGTTGACCAGATTAGAGATCGATTGGCCTAGATTGTTCAGGTCTATAGCACCGGGTGTGGTGTTAATCGATACGGTGCTGTTCGAGTTCAGTCCGGCATCTCGCACATGTATTCTGCCAGGAGTGATTTCCACGGTGGAGCTTGATCCCGCCGAGGTATGACCCTGATCGGAGATTGTAATTCTGTCCGGGCTCATGTTGATGTTGGTAGTCTGGACCGAATTGCCGGAGCCTTCTCTGACATGAATATTGCCTGGGGTAATGCTCACGTTGGTTTTGTCCGGACTGCCCTGGTCTGCCACCAAAAGTTGATCGTCCTTTCTTGCTCTGGCGTTTAGTAGTTTCTTTTGCCCCTGGGAAGTAGTTATAGACTGGTTTTCTAAAATAGACAGGTAGCGATTGGTTTTATATAGAAGCTTTCTGGCTTCAGTGAAGCGGGCTATAGCGCGGGTTCTGTCTCCGCCCTCGGCTTCTCCGCCTGCCGCACGGGCTGTTTCCAGGGTGTCTTTGGCAAGCTTCAAAACCGAACTGCCGGTTATGCTGCCGGGATCTTTGATTGAAAAACTAGCCTGATACTGGTTGAGGGCGTTCTGGCTTTCACTCTTCTCGGGAGCGGAAAGAGGGAATTCAAGCTTGCCGTCAAAATCGGAAAGGGCAGTTTTGGCTCCGGCCAGGGCGCTTTTGCTCTCCGAAATCTGTGCTGTTGAAACCTGTCCGTATACAGGAGCGCTAACAGTGTCTGAAAGAGTCAGACCTGCCGCAAGGGACAACGGAACGAAAAGTGAAAGCAAAACTTTTCCAAAAGTCATTGAGAATTTCCTTCCTAAATCGACGACAAGAGACGATCTTCTCAATTTGATATTCTTCCGTCAACCCATCAACTCTTCAACCGGCGGCTTTTGTCAACGGTTGCCTGGAGAGAGAAATTCTTTGAAAACGCTGTAGACTATCTCCGCGTCGTTCATCAAGTCTGTTAACGATGAAGAATGCCACTTGGATAACATCCACTGGTCCGAAGCCTGGCCGAATCCGAAGATCAATCTCAGCAAATAATCCATGGGAATATCTTCTCGCACGGCTTCTAAAGATTGACCCTCTTTGAGAACCTGCAGAAACCAGGATGCTGAGGCGGCTTCTAGCTGGGCATAGGTTTTAGAAAGTATCTCCGGGTGATTCATTGACATCGCCACAAGCCTGGCTGCTTTTGGATCTTCTTCGAAAAATGCCATTGACTTGTAGAAAAGCTCTTTTACCTGGGCCCAGAATTCGTCTCTGGTTTTGCAACTCTTCCACTCTCCTATGTATTGCAGATAGCAATCATTGGCTTCTTCCAGGATTGTGTTGAACAGGTCAAGCTTGTCATCGAAATAGTAGTACATTACCCCTTTGGAGAGTTTGCACTTCTCTATGATTGTGTTGTAGGAAGCTTTCTCAAACCCTCTGGCCGCAAACTCTTCAGATGCCACATCTAGAATTAGTTGCTGTTTCTTCTTCTCTAATTTTTTGAATCTGGGACGGGGCATTGACAGGTTCTTCCGGGTAATTTAGCTTTGCCAGGGCTTTTCGCTGCATGCGGTGCCACTCGGCTATTCCAAGGTCGGCATGAACCAGATGATTGCTGCCGGTGGCGGTGGAGGCCGGATTACTAGATTTTAGCAGTTGATAGTCGTCTGGTTGTATAAGTTTCAAGTCAAACTGTAGGGCGAGAAAATTGAAGATCTGGGATAAAAATGGTACCCGAAAATATGATTGTTGGTAGTAGACCCCAATCCAGGTTTTGTTCTCGTCGATGGGAGTGCATGCGCCAGTCATTTCGAAACCGGATATGGTGTCATAGTCTGCGCCCTTATTCGGTTTCTCTCCCTGACCGAATACCATATGCATCAGGCTTGGAAAGCTGATATTAATCGTGCCGACAATTCCTGGATTCTTATCTCCCGGGGAGACATCGTCTGCTCCTAGAAATCCCCTTGTGTAAATTGTGCCTTCTTCAACTTTCACCTCGTAAGGGTCTAGGCGAGTTAGATTTCCCGGTATCCAGGGACTGTGGGCGAAAGGAAGATGATGGATGTCCATCATGCCTTCAATAACCCTGCTCAGACTGATGTCCCATTCCATTTCCCAGGTCTGGCATTTGCTCAGGTTCATCCGGGCGTCGGCGTTTTTTATTTTGGGTAGAGCGGGGAGTTCAGTTTTATTCACTTCGTTCTCTTCCCTGTGCCAGTACCATAGAAATCCATCGGCTTCTTTCAATTCGACCATGGTCAGGTCGAGGCTGTTTGGGATTTTAGCTGTCTTTCCCTCACAGGGAACAGCGACACAACGCCCGGAACCGGAAAAGCAGAAGCCATGGTACTTGCACTGTAGGTTTCCATCTATCACTTTGCCCAGACCCAGGTCGGCTCCCCGGTGAGGACATGCGGCGAGAGCCGCCCTGGCTTGTCCGGATTTTTCTCTCCAGAGCACCAGTTGTTTGCCCATTCTTTTCAGGCTTATTGGAGAACCTTCCTTCAGTTTGTTGCTCAGAAAAATTGGATACCACTGATTGGGAATCAGTTCCGTTGTTTTTGCTGCATTTTCTTTTTCAATGATGTTTTTCATGGTGATAGTTCCCGGGGTATTAGACTGAAGGTTGGACCACTGGTCTAATCATAGCAATTTTTTTTGAGTTCGAAAAGGCCGGGGTTGTAAATCATGACTGGCAAAAGATCCCCGTAGAGCTCATCGGAAAGATCTGTCATTGACTTTCCTCTTGTTGTTGAAAATACTAAAAGTAATAGTAGAAATCTTTTGAATTGAAAGAGCCAGAATAATCTGGCTCTCTCTCAAATCATTGGAAACTAGCGTGGCGATTCAACCGATCAGTTGATCTGCCACTTGATCCGGTAGGTGATGGTCAGCTCGCCCGGTTCGTCGGTGCTGCCGGCCGGAACGGAGACCTCGAAGGCGCCGGCATTGCTCGCTTCGCTGAAGCGGGTGAACCCGGTGTCGTCCTGGAGGAATTCGGCGTTGGTGGGGATGTTCTCGTGGACATGCACGGTGACATCTTCTTCGCCGTAGTTGTAGAGACGGACGACGCGCTCTTCTTCCTGGAACCGCGGCGCTTCCTTCTCTTCCTCGTCCTTGGCCTTGGCGGTGACGGCAGGCGCGGCCATGGTCATGCGCGGCTCGGGCAGACCGCCTTCTTCCGCGATCGGATGCGGACCTTCGTCGACGAAGTTGTCATCCTTCTTCTCGGGAACCGGGTCGACATGCTGGAAGACCAGTTCACGGGTGGCCTTGATGTCGCGGGCCGGATTGCCGAGCTCGAGGACGAATTTCTCGTTGCGGGCGATGTGGCCGCGGACGGAGGTGCTGTCGGTCTTCTGGAGCTGGCCGGAGCTGTCGGGCTCGAGCACGCGGACACGGCCGGGGGGCAGGGCGATGCCGAGGTTGCTGGCGCTGTCGTTCTTGAGGCGCAGTTTCACCTTGATCGGCAGCTTGGGCAGGTCTTCGATGGTACCCTGGCGGCGTGCACCGTAGTAGCCGGCGTCCAGGTGGTACTCGTGGTCGACGGGGACGTCGGTGGCGAAGACCAGGGCCGGATTCTGGGTCTCACCGTTTTCCAGAGAGATGATGTCCGGCAGGGTGTACATCTTCTGCTCGCCGACGGATTCGACTTCAGCCGCTTCGTAGTCCATGCCGCCGCCATGCAGTTCGCCGAAGTCGGCGGAAGCAGGCGCCGCTTCCAGGGTCATGGCCTGGGCACGGACCCCGCGATGGTGCTTGGGCTGGGCGTTGACCGAGTGGTTGGCGCCGGCGATCAGCTTGATGCCAGCGTCTTCGAAGTCGGTGCCGCTGTTGTTGGTCAGCTCCACATAGCAGGCGAAGCGGATGAGCTTGCCGGCGTCGTGGTCGTAGAAGGCTTCGTACCAGGGCCGCCAGTTGACGCCTTCGGACTCGTAGAGGTTGTTGAGGCTGTAATTGCCCTTGCTGGCCGCTTCCACGTCCATGACCAGGGAGGCCAGGGCCGAGAGACCGTCAGGCAGACCTTCGGTGAGGGTCACCTTGTTGGTGATCGGCACGAGTTTGACCGCTTCGGCGTCGCCGTCTTCCTGGAGCACAGCGGTGCGTCCGTCGACGATGTGGAGGAGCTTGCCGGTGTGGGTCACGAATCCGCGATGGGTGTCTTCGGTGAGGACGATATGGCTGCCGACGGCCTTGGCCAGGATCGTTCCCAGGGACAGGTTGGCATTGCGGAAGGAGGTCGAAATCATCTTGAACTTGCCGGCGCCCTGGGCCGAAACCACGGTGAGGCTACCGGGTACGAACTGCAGGGGCAGACCGTCGAGCTGCAGGGTGGAGCGACCGTCGGTCAGACCCACTTTGCGTTTCTCGCGGATGACTGCCGGACCCTGCTGGTAGGCGGTCAGTTCGATGGCTTCGGGGGTGGCGGAGACGACGTGTTGGTCAGCGGTAGTTTTGCTTGACATTTGGATGTAGTCCTAAATTTTTCGGATTTCGGTTTGAAATTGAGACTCTTCCGATGAAGAACCCCGTGATAGCTGTTGGAAGACTGTCCACCGGTCGTCCAACAAAATTGGTAAGTACCCGCATAATCCTTCTCTCCGTAACAACAGAGATTGACGAGAGAAATTGCCGTAGAAAATTAGAGAGATTGGTCAGATATGGGGGTTACACTTTTAGAAATCTGATTTTATGTGGACACTAAACAATAGAGCTTGAGTAGTCCTCATTTCCAAAGCTAATTGAACTCTGTAAATCTTACGCTTTCAGTTACACCTAATGACTGTCTTGAGTTTTGGAGATGTTGTCCATTGTCTTGTAAAGATGAAGCTAAGATAAATCCCTAGCGCTAGCCAGAGCGGTGGGCCAGCTTTGCTAGGTATCCAGTGTATATACCCTCCCCATGTGCTACGGGAGCCGGCTCTCCTGGCTGTTTTCTTCCTGGGAAGCTTTCTCCGATGACTTACCCCAGGCCAGGGCATACTTCTCAAGAACCGAGGTGAGATTTTTAAAGGCAGGATGAAAACCGAATTTGAGCATCTCTTCAAAAGTTTTCTCATAGCTCCAGTCGCAGCTCTGCATGCGGTAGAGCCCGATCATGAGACCGGTGCGGTCCATTCCATGCAAGCAATGGACGAATATCGGTTTGTGGTCTTCTAGATTGCACAGATTCAAGAAAGCATCCACCTTATCGTCGCCGGGAATGTCGAAAGGACGAAGAGGTATGGATACATATTCCAGGCCGCGACTTCTACAGATTGCTGCTTCGGCTTTTATGGAGCTTGCCTCTTCCCGCAGATTGATAACTGTTTTGATGCCCCGGTCCTTAAGGAGGCTGAAGCCCTCTTCCGATGGCTGTCCCCCACGGAACAATGAATCAGAAACAGTCTGATAGTTTGGTAGGCAGGAGCTTTCGCTTATTTCTCTCTCTTTCAACAGGTGCACCTTTCAAGCTACTGGTCCGGGATCTCAACCCTTTTAATTTACTAAGAATAAGTTTGTTCCGCAAAAAATTCGAATTTTCGAGAGAAGGCGGGATAATAGAGCATGCAGGTAACCTATCCCGGGGAGAATCATTGTGACATCAACACAAGCAAAAGAAGGCTTGAAAAAATTGCCTGATAACTGTCTGGAAGATAGTATAGCGATTCTAGATTTTGGGTCACAGTATTCCCAGCTGATCGCCAGGCGTGTAAGAGAAGCATCGACCTATTCGGAGTTGATGCCTTTCAGCGTGTCGGCCGAAGAGTTGAAAAGATTGAATCCCAAAGGAATCATTCTCTCCGGCGGACCGAACAGCTGTTATGATCCTGGCGCTCCACGACTGGACAAGGACATCTGGACACTGGGCGTGCCTGTCCTGGGTGTCTGCTACGGCATGCAGCTCATGGCGCTGGATCTTGACGGTGAGGTCACTCCGGCTAAAGAGAGTGAATACGGAAGAGCACTACTGACGGTGGTAGAGCATGATCAACTTTTTGAGAATGTGGAGCCGGCAATAAGCAGCTGGATGAGCCACGGTGACAGTGTTTCAAAACTTCCTCCAGGTTTTGTCGTCAGCGCTAAGACTGCCAATACCCCGGTAGCTGCCATCGCCGATGAAGAGAGACGTTTCTTTGGGGTGCAATTCCATCCGGAAGTGGTTCACACCCAGGATGGACAGAAGGTGATCGAGAACTTCGTCAAAAATGTCTGCCAATGCAGTCAATCCTGGACCATGGACATGTTTGTCGATCAAGCGGTTAACGAGGTGCGGGAGCAGGTAGGCGACAAGAGAGTTCTATTGGCTCTTTCTGGAGGTGTTGATAGTTCGACACTGGCATTCCTCCTTCATAAAGCCATCGGCGACCAGCTTACCTGTATGTTCATAGACCAGGGCTTCATGCGAAAAAATGAGCCGGAGTGGTTGGTTAATAAGTTTGAAAATGAATTCAACATCCATGTACACTTCATCAAGGCCAAAGATCGATTCCTCGAAAAACTCAAGGGAGTAACCGACCCGGAAGAGAAGCGGAAAAAAATCGGAGCCGAGTTTATCAGGGTTTTCGAAGAAGAGTCCAAGCGCCTCGGACATTTTGATTATCTGGCCCAGGGCACTCTTTATCCTGATGTTATCGAGTCTTCCGGGCATCAGATAGATCCGAAGACCGGTGAAAGAATTGCCGTCAAAATTAAATCCCATCACAATGTGGGCGGTTTGCCGGAGAAAATGAACCTCAAACTCGTTGAGCCATTGCGCGAATTGTTTAAAGACGAAGTGCGCGAATTGGGCCGTGAGCTTGGCTTGCCAGACAGCTTTGTCGGGCGTCACCCGTTCCCGGGGCCAGGCCTTGCCATTCGTTGCCCAGGCGGCGTG
>JAUIJG010000555.1 GCA_030431355.1 bacterium | reverse complement strand
TATCAACGATGCCAGTAAGCCCGCTGAGAACCTTCTCCTTATCCCTCTCTGTTTGCAACCTTCCCACAAACCAGGTCCCTATATTTGATAAACCTTTGTAATCGAGGTCTCCGGGGTTTTGAGTGGTCAGCATCACTCCAAGACCGAAAGCTCTCGCCTGCTTCAAGAGATTCATCAACGGCTTCTTAGAAGGTGGATTTGCAACTGGAGGAAAGTATCCGTAGATCTCATCCATATAAAAGAGCGTTCTTAAACTTGTGGAGCCTGATTGAGTCCGCATCCATGCCAGCAATTGATTGAGCAAGAGGGAGACGAAAAACATCCTCTTGCTCTCACTCAAATGCGCAATGGAGAAAATAGTCACTCTTGGTTTCGGTTTACCATCTCTTGTATATAGAAGCTGGTTAATATCCAGGGCATCACCTTCCAGCCAGACCTCGAATCCCGGTGAAGCAAGCAAGTTATTCAGTTTGACAGCCAGATCAAATCTGTCCTTAGAAGGGAAGAAAGACTCCACCGCAAAAGCACCAATCTTTTCAAAAGGAGGGTTCTGGATCAAATTAACCAGATCGGCAAGTTCGAGGTCCTGACCAGACTTCCAGGCATGTTCAAAGATCTTTGAGATCAAAATATGCTCTCTTCCGGTTAGTGGATCGGACTCAACCTTTATCAAGCCAAGCAAACTGCCTGTGATGGCGCTGATCTGTTCTGCCAGGAGTTCGCGATCTTCGAGAATCTCTTTTGTCGGGGTCTTAAAGGAAGAAAGGATTGATATCGATCTCCCGGCACTGGAGCCAGGAGTGTAGATAGTAAATGATGCTTTCTCTTTGAGCGCTTTAATTCTATCTGCGCTCTGTCCCCAGCTTGAAAGACCATCTCTCCATCGGTGCGCCTCACTCTCAGCGAATTCATCCAGGCTCAGATTCTTTCTCTGCGCTTCTTCGGCGTTTATCCAGGGTGCAAATTCTTCTGCTGTCAAATCGGGAAATGTCAAAAGAAGATTTCCCAGGTCACCCTTAGGATCGATTGCGATGACAGGAATGTCATCCATGACTGCCTCTTCCAAGAGACCCAGGCAAAGCCCCGTCTTGCCGGAGCCTGTCATTCCGATACATACCCCATGGGTCAGAAGGTCTCTGGAATCATAGAGATAAGGAACAGGGTGGACCTCTTCCTGACCGACGTCCCTGCCAAGATAAAATTGTCCGGGTAGCTCATAATCTTCTATTTTTAGTCTTGGCTTAAGTCCGCTCATCTCTTCTCCAGGTCCACTAGATTCAGCGCTTTGATTATACCCCCATGAAATCTCTGCTCAGATAGGGCTCACTATCGAGAGGAATTGTCTATACTGCTTTTGGAAGATATAGTAGGAAGAGTCCCTTTCTCCCGTTTGGCTGAGGTATGGAATCATCAATGGAACAAGATGGTGGGGCAATCTCCAGTGCCAGGTCCGTAAAATGTCTATACTCTCCGGAAGAATTTCTAAACCTTCTGGATTCTTCTATCATTAAAAGCAGCAAGGGCTCGGCCATGAGCGCTGTGCATAGCATTGGCGGCAGAGTGCGCGACGGCAAATTTGTTTTGACAAGGTTGGCAAGTTTCAAAAACGGCTTTGCCAGGGATCTTCACGGAGCCGTTCTGCCCGGGGACAATGGCTCGGAGATAGTTTATCGATTTGAATTGAACATGGTTGTTAGAATCATGTTTTCTCTCTGGTTCATTCTGGTGACAGTGCTACTTGGCGCCGGAATTTTAAGCGTCTTCACCCCCCAGGTAAGACTAGAATTAATTGCCGGTCCCCTTCTAATGCTGGCAGGCGGAATCTTCCTGATTAACTTCGCCATGGAGAAAGGAAAGCAGGAAGAGAGTCAATTGGAAGCCTTCCTGTTAAGATTGGTGGACTCAAAAAACTTCAATGCAAGCGCTCCACAAATTCATCCAGGTCAGATAGAAGAGTCTTTCCCTGCCAATTACAACGGATCCGATTTTGATGGCAGCAATAGTCACCATGGTGGCAACAACATAGGATGAGTGGCACACCGGTAGATTGTTTGAGAAGGAGCGCAAGAGAGGGGAAAAACAGGCTGTAAGCGTTCGCTGGAAAGAAAAGAGAGAGAGCAAGGAACGCAAGAGATAAATTAAGTAAGTAAGAAGGAAGGAAAGAGATAAATAGAAAAGATGCAGTGTGTGAGTATGAAAGAAAGAATGCATGGATAGATTTGAAGACAGAGAAAATAAAGTTCACCTTTCCTCCTCCCTGTCTGGTTTTGACTCAGGCTTGAGTTCAGGCTTAAGCTCTGAGTTCGGCTCCAATTCCATGTCTGTACCTGGGTTCGGTGACCAGAGTCCTTACCAGGGCAAAGTGGAAGCTATTATCGATGCCGATGAGTTCTTGGCAAATTTGCAAGCCTCGGTGGAGGTCCAGGGTAAGAGAATCGTTCCTGGACAGATACCTGGAGAGAAATCCATATGTGGAGAACTGAGAGGCAATAGATTCAAAATAAGGAAAGCAGGAGCCTTTGCCAATCCGATGACCAGAGATTTGGTGGGCGTGGTAGAAGAGAGGGCTTCGGGAAGTGTGATCAATTACCAGCTTGAGCAGAGACCTGTGGTGACTTTTTTTCAAACATCGGCACTGGTAGCGATAGTAAGCATCGGTATGTTCAGCACCATGATTTTTCTTTCGAGCTTAAGGTTTATAAGCGCCAGCTCTCCAAATTTGATAAGCACGGCCGGCATAGTCGCCATCGGTGGACCGCTTGTGATACTGATACTGTTTTTGGTGCTATTTTCCGTGCTTGAG
>JAUIJG010000082.1 GCA_030431355.1 bacterium | reverse complement strand
CAGAAGCAGCAGAGGAGTATAAGCGAGCCATTCGAGCATACCCGGCAGACGGCGCCTTCTACAAAAATCTCGGTGGAACCTTTGCCATGATCGGTGAATTCGACGAAGCCGAGGCAGTTTTGAAAAAAGGCTGCGAGATCAGCCCCGATGACTGGTTGATGTGGAACAACCTGGCGGTTGTCTTACAAAAACTCGGTAAGAATGAAGCCTGTCAAAAGGCGATAAATGAATCGATGAAGCTTGATCCTCCGGAATACGCCAAAGAGAATATGGCGCTCACCCTGAAACAACTGGGCAAATCCACAAACTAAGTGCTTAGTCGAAACAATCGAGCAAATCGAGCTTTATAATTTCCATTGCAGCTTCTGCACTCTCTATCCTGTCATCTGTCTTCAGGCAAGTCAGCTCTTGCACAAGGCGGCTAAGTTTGGCATAAGCAGGCTTCTGGGAGTCGCCGAGAGATTCGTCTTCTTCGAACGGCTCTCCGACTTGTTCTTCGACTTGGTTTTCGATTTGCAAGAAGAAGCTCTCTTCCTCCGGCAGCACGCTATTTGAAAGTGGTACCGGATCCGATGCGGTTAAAAGATAATACAGGGTGCAGCCGAAGGAATACAAATCGCTCTTTGTACCTGGTTTCCCCTTAAACTGCTCGGGAGCTATGTAGCTATGTTTGCCAACAACAGTACGGGTAGAGTCCGACTCCATCAACCGGGCCACATTGAAATCGATCAACTTGATTTCATTCTCCGGTGTAACCATGAGATTATCAGGAGTAAAGTCACGATGCACCACCGGCGGTTTCTGGCTATGTAGATAATCTAATATCTCAGCCATCTTTCCAGCATAATCTAGAACCCTATTGGGAGACAAAGGACCTTCTTCTTTAACTATCTCTCTCAAATTTTTCCCTTCAATAAAATCGAGAGCGAAATAGGCCCTGTGGTCTTCGACAAAGTGGTCATGCAGTTTTATCACCCCTGGATGATCAAGGCATGCCAGAAGTAAGGCTTCGCTTTTAACATTACCGAAAGACCTGCTGCGGACGTCGGCTCCGGCGCTGACAGGCAAGACGAACTCTTTTAAAACCACTTTCTCTTCTTGTTCAGAATCATATGCCCCATAGATCTGCGCCTGCCCTCCGGCGGACAATCGGGACAGTACTTTGTAACGCCCGCTTTGCAGGCTGGTATCAGGCTCCAGAGGCTCAATTCGTTTACGTCGGGAAGAACGCATATCGTCCAACCAGAGTTTGGTAAAACTGGTTCCTTCCTCCGAACCGGTCAACTCTTTCATCGCTTCCGATTGAGAATCAACTTCTATCCATCGTCCCAGACCGGCTAAAAACCTATTTCGGTCAGATTCCAGAGTAAAGAGATCGAGGGGAATACTGATACTTAGTTTGTGCGAGTTAGTGAGAAGGTCACGGATATAAAGTTCTTTTAGATTCGAAAAACTGGCGAATTGCAAACGAAGAGCTAGACGTCTGAGGAAGGAGCGGGATGAGAAATCAAAAACAAGAGAGACTGTCTTGCCGTCGGGTGCGTCGCCGGAACTTGAAGGATAGGTTTCCAAATCAACAAATGAGACTTTCTTCCAGGGCAATGATTGAGAGGCCTGGCGGGTTAGCTCATGGCTGACCAGAAACAATCCATCCGAGTCGGTAACAATATTCGTTGGAGAGCTGAGTGAATGGCGACTGTAAAATTTAGCAGAGAGCAAAAGGAAAATAAAAAACGGTAAAAACCATACCACCACATAAGAACCAAACCGACCCACGGTAAAAAACAGGAGAACCACTGTGCAGATTAAAAGGGCGAAGCTGAAGAGAATCGCAAGGAATAAGAGAACTCGCCCCCGAAAATATGAGGCAAGTTCGATCTTGTTTCCCCGGGCATAAACGCCCTCCTGGGCTTCCATCAGGTTGCAGACCATATTGTATTGACTGCTTACGCTGGCGGACCTGGAATCAGTGGCGGAACTAGATTTGGACTCCAGGTCTGTGGTGCTGTCGGAGACATCGCCGCAGTCTTGTGGTGGCAGATCCGAACTCTCATTCATCGGCTAGACGAGTTCACCTCCAAGTTCACATAGCTTCCAATAGAGATTGGCCGCGTCATAGCCCCTATCTTCGGGAGCTTCTCGGGTGCAGTCATAAATAAGCTGATCCAGATCATCAGCAATGGTATCAACTATTTCCTTCGGTCTAGAAGGTGTGATCGGCTCCGGGTCTTTCCCGGTCAAAAGGTAGTACAGAGTAGCTCCCACCGCGTATATATCGCTCTCCGGCACAGCCTGACCACGGAATTGCTCAGGCGGAATGTAAGACTGCTTCCCCACCAGAGTGCCTGTAAACTCTCCTATAAACTCGTTGGCCGCACCAAAGTCGACCAGCACCAGATCCTTCTCTGGCTCTTTCAATATCAAATTATCAGGAGTCAGATCCCGGTGCAGTATCGGCGGCGAGAATTCATGGAGATACTGAACAATTTTTGCAAGACTCATGCCGATTTTTATCACGTCCCTGGAAGAAAATGGACCATGCATTTGAACATGCTGTCTCAGAGTAAGCCCAGGAAGGTACTCCAGAACCATGTAGTCTTGCCCTTTCTCAACAAAATGATCCAGGACCCGTACAATACAGGGGTGATCTAAAGAAGATAAGATCCTCGCTTCCCTGGCAAACATTTCATGTACCTTTTCGGCTATATCAAGGTCGGAATCCAGGGGTACTCTCAACTCTTTCAAAACGACTCTGGTATCATCTCTGAGGCGCGCCAGATAGATAGAAGACATGCCACCACAAGCAAGAAGCATCATCACTCTTATTGAACCGCCCTGTAAACTTGCCCCTCCGGCAAGCGGCACAAAATTTGTCACCTCGAACTGATTGCGCAGATTCTCCTCCCACATCTTTGTGTAAGAAGCATCAAACTCCACAGCCTGGCCGGTTAAAACATTTCTTTCCAGGGCTATAACATCAGGATTGAGAACCATAGGATCTGCCCAGGAGGAGATAGCGAGGAAAAGGTCTTCCAGGTCACTAGAAGAGAAGCCGGCCAGGGGAAATGGTGCCATTCCGCCGGATTTAAAATCCATCACCAGGAAGCCGGACAACAACCAGCCTTTACCCGCATATCTCAACAGCTTCTCTTTTAAACTTTCACTTTCAAAACGAGTGCGCTTCTCCCTGGCCAGGCGTTCTAAGAAAGCTTCGGGAGATTTAAAGCGACGCAAACGCACCGAATGCAGGTCCGACCAGGAGCGGGACAATCTATAATTCATGGCAGAACTGTGCATGGTGCTGAGCACCTCTATGCCATGGCGGGAAAAGCGCACTTTCATCCTGGCGGCTCTATATAGAACAAGCGGGATGAGAAGTGCCTGTAGAGCTATGCTGACATAGACAAACTCCATGGAATTTCTCAGAATCAGCCAGGAAAAAGCAGAGAGTAAAACAAAGAGAACCATAAAAGAAAGCGCCACACCAAGAGGTATCAGACGGCATGTCACTTCAAAACTTGCCTGATCCGGATCTAACTCATGGCGACTTTCGCCCTTCAAATCTTCTGTCTCTGATTTCATAGTACAGATTTGAATCAAAAACCGGAATCAGTTCTCAGTTGAGGATCGTTCATCTCTTTTTCGATATACTTTTTCATCCCCTCGTACTTTTGCTTTTGCGAATCCGGCGCAATTGCTATGGCTTTATCGATATCCCGAATTGCCGCGCCGAAGTCTTTTTGCTCACGATTAAACATCGCTCTATTTGAATAAGCGCTTGGCGATTCTTTCAGAGAAAGAGACTTATTAAAATCAGCAAGCGCTTCTTCTAATTTTCCCAATTTCCATTGTACTAATCCGCGCTCCCGGTATGCCGACGGACAAGCTCTAGCTCTTACGGCTTTGTCAAAGAACGGCAGCGACTCTTCGGCTCGGTCATGCCTGGCATAGAAAGAACCCATCTCATGATAGGCGCTCTCGGTCTCCTTGCGGTATCTACTCTGGGATGCGCTCATGGCGCTTTTAAAATCAGACTCTGCAGCCTTCATATCTCCCAGCTGTTCATGAACCTTTCCTCGACCGGAAAAAGCGAATGAATCTCTGGTCTCTGCAAGGGCCTTGTCATAACATTTGAGCGCGTTCTTGTAGTCTTGACGATAGAGGTGATTCAATGCTTTTTCATAGGCGATTTTGAATTCTACGCTTCTATTCGATATCAGGTTGGCAGTCGACCAATAAAAGGGGAATTTAGCCTGGGCCGCTTCCGCTTTCTTCACCTCGGCTTCACTATTCTCGATCTGACCTAGCTGTCTATAGCAGTACGCTTTTTCAAGATATATGGCTGGATCCAGGTTGTATAGGGGATTCCTGGTAGCCTCATCATAAAGAGCAAGAGCCTGGTCAAACTCACCTCTCTCTTCCATACCCTCGGCGCGGATGGAAGGATGGCAAAGGAAAGTACCAAGCCAGGCAAAAACTAGAAGAGCCAAAATGACAGCTAATACCTTCTTCCTTGCCGAAGGCTTATTTTCAGTGGGATTTTCTGTTTCTGAACTCATAGGAACTCACTGGAATTAGCTAGCGACCCATTTTACTTCTTTTACATCATGGGGATGAGGAAAAATACCGTCAATACCCTGATTGAATCACTCAGTTTTTACCTGAGTCAGCCTCAGTTTTTTTCACAACAGAGTGGTCAGTCAACCATGTATTGAGGGTATTGAGCAGCATCTGGCATTGTAAATCCGATTCAAATATCAGGTGCTCCGCCGTCCCGAGAATGAACATATCCTTATCGGGGCTCTTAACATGTTCAAACATCTTGAAGGTTCCCCGGGGTTTCACAAGGGCATCTTTGAGACCCTGGACTATAAAAGTCGGTGTCTTCTCTATCTTTTTACAAGCAGCCTCAGTGCGCCTCATGAAGATGGAAAAATCGAGCAACTCCCTGGGGCTCACTTTCATTTTCGCTTTACTGTCCTCTGTCCAACTGGCAAGAAGAGTAGGTCTGGCCGTGGCTTGCTGCGTTATCGTCTCCATCATCGCGTAGGGCTTACTAGAATTCTTCAAGAAATGTAGTGCCACATCCAGTGCCATTCGCTTCTCTTGAAAGCGTTCAGCCGAGGGCACCGAAGCTATCACACCGGCAAAGTCCTGATCATATTTTGCCGCAGCCCGCAGCGCGATGGCACCACCCATGGATTCACCGAGAAGAAAGATCGGTAGCGACTCGTCCTTCGACCTGAGAAGATCATGAACGAATTTGATATCTTTTATGGTGTCACCGAACATGATCTTTTCGCTCCCTGGAGAAGCAAGCCAGGAGCCGAATCCGCGGCAGTCAATAGCGCAAACAAAGAATCCCCTTGCGATCATCTCTTTGGCGAAATAAGAGAATGCTTGGTTTTCCAGACCCATTCCGTGAACACAAATGATGGCTGCCTTTATTGGCGCAGCGGGGTTTTTCCAGGCAATCACAGGCAATGACTTTAGACGGTATTTGGAATTGTAAGCTTCATATAGAAAGTCGGCCACGGTGGCCGGACGACGTTTACTTAAATAATCGAGTAAGAATTCCTGTCGAATATTTTTCAACCGGTCAGATGCCTCAAGCCTCATTCTGAGTTGAACAAAGTCCTCCAGCATTGTTACAAGCTGGGGTCGAAGCGCATCCCGCTTCTCCGTCTCTTTCAGCTTTCCGTATAGAAAACTCAGTTTCAAAAGAGTCCAGAAATAATTTCCCTGGGAAGGCAAGTCCTCGGGACTCAAATGTGCTTCTTGCAGGCGCTTCAGCTCCAAAAGGTACTCAAGTGCCTTCCTGTTTTTACCTTGAGCCTGAAGACATCCGGAGATAGACTCCAATAACTCCATGCGCACATAATCAGAATCCGGAATGTAGCGACTGGAGATTAGTGCGGCCTGATAACTGGCCAGGGCTCTATCTAGCTTGCGGTCATCGTAATAACAATCCGCGACTCTCCGATTCAAGTTCATGTCGGCAGACAAATCCGGGCTTCCCTTGCCGATTAAGAGACCGATCTTCCTCAGATATTCAAGGGCGGTTTTGATGTCATCTTCCTTGCGCTCCAGAAGAGCTAGGAAATAGAGGGTGGAAATCTCAAGCTTTGTGTTACGGCTTGCCCGAGCATCTCCAAGCTCGGCCAAAAGACTCTCCCTGGCCTGCTCTACCTTACCATCGCTAAACAGCTGAAAAGCCCTGGATTGAACAACATCAGGATTTGAGACAAAGTCCTTTAGAAATCGCTGGGCATCAGACTTTTCGTAGGTAATAGTCGACTGTGAAGGAGACTCATTGGCACTCTCTGCTTGCTCTGAAACAGCCTCCTCCCCACAAGCCGGGCTTTGCCAGAAGCCCGAAATCAGAAAAATAAAAAGTGATACTAAAGACAGAAAAATACTCTGAACAGAAAAATAGTTGGCTGCCATGGTGACCTAATTCAACAGATATGACCCGACCTATTTTACGAGATCGGCAAAATTGAAGAAAGTTCAGGGTTTAGAAATAGCCAAAAAATATATAGAGGATAGAAAAATGATTCCAAGAACCCATGCCAATATCCGGAAGATAAATATAGCCAGCGGTTACGCTTCTATGACAACCGATTGACTTACCAGCTATTTAGATTTAATCTAAAGACATGAGCTCCCACTTCTCAAAGACCACTACCCTGGCTGTCGAACAGCTTCTCAGAGATCACAAGGTGAAACCCACTTCCCAGAGGGTAATCATCACCAGCTATCTATTGAGCACGGAAGACCATCCTTCCGCCGACGAAGTCTACGAAGAGATTCGCAGTAATCTTCCTGTGAGACCGTCAAGAGCCACCGTATACAACACCCTCAATGCGCTTGTCGAAGCAGGCGTTATCAAGGAAGTAACCGTCGATCCTAAAAGAGTTCGTTACGACGCCAACCTGGATTTTCATCATCATTTTATCGATCTGGAATCCGGAGCGATTCGTGACATTCCGGAGGAGCTTGTGGCTGAGATAAAAGACAAACTTGGCAAAGACTATGATGTGGAGTCTTACCAGGTAACTTTCTACGGAAGATATAAAGGAAAAGCGGGAAGCCGCTGAAGTAAGGCTACTCCGGCAACCTGGCAGCGGCAAGACTTCTTGTTCTACCTTCTTTAGGCACTATGCGAAAGACGCTCTCCATGATGTTTTCGTACTCATTGGCCTCGCCCTCCGGACTATCTTCATCGCAGAGCATTTCGAATGCCAGTTTAATAGTACAGTCAAGCTCCGGGTCCTCGAAGCATTCACAAAGAAAGTGGAGCGGATAGACAATCTGGGAGCGATCCGGGCTGGCCACAGCTAGAACCTCAGCCTTACTGAGACGAACATATGTCCACTGCCATCCAAACCGTTTGACCAACTGCTGCCCCCATAAGAGCGCCAGGACTTCACCGGTCTCATGGAAACGACTCTGACTTTCCATATTGCCGACTATTTCATCCTGGGCATTATCCACATAATGATCCAGAGCCTCCACCACCTTTTGCGGCTCCAGATTGCTGTCCAGGCCGAGAACTCGGAACCCCTGGTCCACAGCATCATTTATCTCAAGAAGCTCGGCTTCCTCCAACTCTCTTTCTTTGACCCTGTTGAGCATCAAGGGTATCAACTGCAAAAGACTACATTCGGCAAAGTGCAAATCAAGCCCCAGCCTGTATTGAATAAAGTTCTCCACAGCCTGGTCGAACAATTTCAAGGCTTTGGAGTACATCTGTTTTTCGCACATCAACTCAGCCAGTCCGGAGTAGGCCGAACCAAGCTCCCCACAGGGTGGCTGAGCTTCGATTATGGACTCGAACAACGTCCGTGCTTCATCGCCCCTGCCATCCTGCTTATAAACAACGGCAAGGCAGTTCTGCGAGTTAGCCATCTCCTCGGACCTACCGCTCTTGCGGGCTTCTTCTATCGCTTTCATCAAAAAATCTTCGGCAGCCTTCATATCGCCCTGGCTGGCCCTGGAATATCCCTCATCGTGGAGCGTCTTCCAATTCCCCATATTCGACCCTCACAAGATGAGTTGATCCCAGATTGATTTACCCTTAATAGAAAAGGGCAAAACGCCAAGAACACCTTACAAAACAGGGATCTTCGCAATGCCTCTTCAACAGAGGGGATCAGCCACCTGCTCCGGAGCTTAAATCTGTATAGAAACTATATTCTCGGACATATTGGAGCTAGTTAGAGATCCCGGGCGAATACTATTCCGCCTCCGTTTAAGAAAGCTTCGTTTAGAGCTTTTTCGGCAGCGCCGAGAAGATGGGGTAGGTCTCCTCCGTCTTCTCTAAAGTTGGCACAACCGATGCAGACCTGGGTCGTATCCACCGATGCGATGGCAAGCTCCAGGGTGCTGGGAGGCAAAGCGTCGAACACGGATTGGGCGGCTCTCATCGCTTGTTTCTGGTCAAGATCCAGCAGCAATATGCCTATCTCGTTTTCATAGTGCCCGACCAATCCATTAAAAGCTTGGTCTGCCTTTATCTCTCCGGCAAGCATTGAGAAGCCTTCGGTGGATATTTTCGAAGAATGATTTCGGTCTCGATCTTTGGCGGTCAAGAATCCGACCAGCATAAGAGTTAGTGGTACATTTGGTGCCAACTTAATCTGCAAATCAAGTTGGTAAAGAAAAGAGTTATAGGACAGCATCGATGTTTCAACGTTGAGCAGCTTTCTCTCGGCTGTCTTTATCAGTGAACCATCTAACCTTTTGGGTTCGATGTTGTGGCTATCCGCGCCACGCTCAAAGACTTCAATCAGGCCATGCTTGATCAAACTGGCCAGAGCCGGCACCCAGTTGCTTCGCATCATCCAGAACTCTTCCACGATATCCTGAACGGATTTAACCGACTTACTGAGAGACTGGTAAATTGCTTTCTCCAATTCAGGCTCGAAGCAATCTTGTGAGGACAGCAGTCGCTCCACCTCGGCGATGCTCAAACTTCGACTCTTGCAACGCAGAGGCGACTCCATATGCAGTTTCATCTGTTTAAGCATGTTGGTCGACTCTTTCAACTTGACACCCTGAATCAGAAGCTTTTCCAGGGGAGTGGAGATTGAAAGTTCGCTGGTCTTGACCCGGGGCTCAAATTCAAACTCACCGGATGTCCAACAAAGGGTTTGCAAAAAACAATCTTCTCCGGTACCGCGACTGCCTTCACAATGACTCGGCATACCATCCACGAAAAAGATATGGACGTAGGAGCTGGAGCGCCTAATCTTCAACCGACCTGACAATGATCCGGTGCGAATAGATTGAATCAAATGAGCAATCTCTATTTGAGCCAGATTGCCCGAGAGAAAATCTTTCTTCTCAACATCGATATCGGCAAAACTCGGAATCCGGTGCAAACTCTCTGAATACTTTGCCGGAGCACCGTCATGGCGAGCCACATCAGCTTCGCTTCCAGGAAATTTAGGCTTCGCTCTGGCGAATCCCTGCTCCACAGTTTTGTTTATATTGTGAGAAGCGGTCTCCTCAATCCGGCTCTTGGCGCTTACAAAAATCTCTCCACTGTCCTCATTGAACTGAGGCAGGGCATGAAATGTTTCCCGCACGGCACGACGGTCTTCCCGGTCGGAATGAACGCGATTGCCACCCTCGACCAGAGCTAAAAGCTTACTGGCTACCAGATCGCAGTCCAGTGTCTCCTTTTGCCAGCGTTTGATGACGCTGCTGTCAAAACGTGTGAAAAGTCTCCAGATAAAATCACTGTTACCCTGGCTTTGCCTGTCGACTTCCAGAAGATACTCTTCTTGACTATCCCTATCGAACCAGGAGAGTTCCAGAACACCAGCCCTGCTGTTCTCAAGCATGCGCCTGAGACTATCGCCCCTGGGTCTTTCGTCCAGGCGCACTCTATCCCTTTCGAGATTCTTACCGGATTCTATGGCTCTGCCTCCATCTCTGGACCTAAGTGTCTGAGCTTTCAAGCGATCTAAATATCAAAACTTTTCGCTTAGTTTATATCAACTCAGTCCTCTAAATAGATACCATGGAACGGAACTTTAAAATCGGAGACAAATTAGAAAGTGACAGATTCAAACCGCTTCAATGATTCTGCTTTTCTCTTCTTCTTGCGGCTGGAGACGACGTCACCGGCTCGTATAGTCTGAAAGATACTCTCTCCCGTGACAAGATCACAACTCTCCTCGCAACCGTCGTAGCTGAGCCTATCGAATTGCTGGCGCTCCTTACCTGTCATTTGAAAGCAAGCTTTTTTAGTATTGAAAGAGAATTGATACTTTTCAATAGTCAACTCCCTGGAACCCCAACGACTCTCAACAATGAGATTGCCGTTTTCAATGCTTAAGGAGACACAGGACATTAGCGCACAATCAAATCTCTCCATCGAACGATTCAAGGCAGCCCGGCGTAAAACCTTTTGACCATCACGGCTTTGCATTAGAACAATAACGCAGCGAGCCAGATCATCGGCAAAACAACTCTTGTTTTCAGGACGGTTTATAACGATGGCTGAATCATCAAGACCGTCACCGTTCAAATCTCCCGAGGCTTCCGACTCCAACCGCCAGTTCAAAGGTATAAAATCTTCTATCTTTTGTCCGCTGTGGGGAATTTCAGCTAACTCTTCATCCAGATTCACAGACTGGATGGCACTGTCGATGATGTTACTGTCATATCCAACTTCCAGACTTTCCTGGGAGGCATCGCCCTTTCCGCTTTCTGAAAATCGCTCGATCTCTTCTATACACTCCATCCCCTCCAGGTCATCCAAATCACTGATGACGGCTCTTCCTTCTAAATCAAAGGCAATCGCCGAACCGGATAGAAGTAGCTGTACTAACATAACCAGTTGAATCACGCGCTTTGCGGGGGTGTTTATTTTTCCTTTCATCGAAGACGATCCTTACTTTTAGCCCATACACCTGTTTCACCATGGGCAGACTGGAACTTAGGAGAAAGTTCCAGCCCGAGTAAGATCGTGGTTAAGGGATTGGATCCTGCCTGCAATGAAGCTTCAGTCGAGGCGGACAGGATCCAACTCAAGGTAGCCACTCTCCTGGCACTGTTTGCGTTCAAAGCACCATCCGGCACTAAGATCGACGATTACCACTTCAGCGGTTGTATAAATTAGAGACCCGGGCATCAGGTGTCCCCCCAGCATCTCCCCATCTTTGTCGGAGACGGAAAGATGTATATGACTGCCGTGCTTACTGAGGGTGCCGACGCAGGAGACAATCTCGAATGGTCCCTGAAAAAGGGACCCGGATTCTTTGGAAGCCAGACGAAGAGAGGCACAGGTAAGCGAACCGACCACCGTTACTATGGCAGCAGCATCCAGAGCAGCTGTCTGCACGCTGGATTCCAGCGCATCATAGAGATCTTCTCCGGGTTTAAATCTGTAAGCGAGAAAGTTCATCGAGCAAATAATAAAGGATTAGAAGACAGAAGTTCAGAATAATGACAAAATATCTTCTCAAAGAAGGTTGAGTGAGCAATATGTTCGAACTAGTTTTAGGAGCCGGTTTAGTTATAGGTCTTGTTGCCTTTTTCGGTCGAAAGAAAGAGGAGAAGTCAATTCTTGCCACTTTCGAAAAGAACTGGCTGCTCGACCCCACCGCCGACGACCCCCGAGGCGAAGAGATAGTAGGAGAATGGGAAGGCATTCAGAGCAACAGCGAAAGCATGAATCTGAAGATTGAGAGTGAGATTGGCGAAATTGTCCGAGCGCGTCTAACCGTCTTGGATGGGGCTATAACAGGAGAGCTGGTGGACCAGTTCGGAGTCGCCGAAATCGACGGCATCATAGACTATCCCCGGGTCAAGCTCATAAGCAGACTGCGCTCGGTGGTTAAGACCGGCACGCAAGGAGCAAGAGAAAAAGGGATCAGATATTACCAGGGCGAACTCAGCCACCATGGGTGCACTTTCACAGGAAACTGGTTCAACGACCCGCTCAACAGATATAAAGCTTCCGGCTCCTTCCGGCTTTCGCACCAGGAAAGAAGCAATCTATTGACCATGGAAGAGAAGTTGCGCTCCGGTCTGAATAAAGAAGAAGATTCAGAAATCAGACAAGAGCTTCAGGAGGAAGTCCGGGACTCAGATTCCGAAGATTTCGAAGATGCCGATGGTGGCAAGGAAGAGAAAGAAGAGAGCGGAGCGACAATAGAGGAAAGGAGCGAAGCGATAATAAAGGCAAATTTCGAAGCGACCAGAGAGGCAAATATCGAAGCGGATTTAGAAGCGATTAAAAGGAGCCTGGAAATCGAGTCGAGCGCCACTGCTGATAGTACCAACATGCTTGTAAGCGGATATGAAACCTACAGCCCTGAACCACCTGAGATTGTTGTTCCAAAACACGAACCTGGGCTTGAAGAGCTGGCTGTACTGAAGCGGGAAGAAGACAATAAGCTTCCCACCATCGAACCGGAACTCCTTGCCGGTGGTATCAAAGGAAGTATTGTCTGTCCACATTGCAGCGCGGAGACTTCAGCATCTTTTGACTTCTGTCTTTATTGCAGCCAGTCGCTTAAGTCCGAAGATTGAATCATCTACCAATTCAACTCCGAAACAACTACTGACCCTGGCTCACTTATCTTTCGGCTCGGATTGGGGAAGCAATCCGCTATTCTTGAGAGCCTGGGTCGGCTCCACTTCAAAAGCAGCATCGACATCATAGTCCACTACCATCAACTCATCTCCATTCTTTCCTTTCTTTCCGAATTTGTGCCGCTCGAGCCTAAATCGATTGACACCGGCCAGGTGAAAGATGCGATGGAGACGCTCTTTCTTCTTATTGTCGAACTTACCGGTTTTGAAAATAACCACCGCATTCACATGCTTCTCTGCCGGTACAGGACAACTACAATCACTGATCCATCTTTCAATTGCACTGATGATAGTATCATTGAACTGATTCTCTTCCAGAATCAAATGTTCCCCTTTATCGAGGAATAACAAGCACTTCTTGTCGGTCTTTATCTTCTTGAATAGAGCAGCTGTTCCTTCCGGCTTGATCAAATGATCTTCAAGTCCATGGATCAAAAGGACCGGAACTTCCAGTTTTGCAGCACGATTTGGAGTCTTTCCGATAAAACGCATGAAAGATATTACTTCCCCCGCAGAAAGTTCAAGGGTATGATCATGATCTTTCCTCCAGTGAGCCCGGAGCCGAGGGTCTGAAGTGGCTTGCCTCATTATTGAATTGGCCGCCGGTCCCGGAGAGGTCATCACCAGATCAAAAATACTTTTAGCAGTGGTTCTCTTGCGCTTATAAACTTTCCAGGCCGGCGCGGAACAGATGATACCGTCAACCAATTCAGGGTATCTGGCCGCCACTGCAATGGCGATGGCACCGCCCATGGATTCACCCACCAGGTAGGTAGGCGTGTTCGGCTCGTTCTCGCGAATATAGCTGAGTAGCTCTTTTATTCTGGCAATCGAATCGGAAAGCTCTAGTTTATCGCCGTCATTATCACGACCGGCGCCAAATCCTTTGACATCGATGGAGCAGGTTCGATAGCCGTCGGCCGACATCCTTTCAGCAAACGGAATATAGGCTTTAGCGCATAAACCCAGTCCATGAACGCAAACTATGTGAGCCCTGGCTTTACCCCTGGTATCAAATCTAAGGACGTTGGTGTCCCCGAATTTCTCACATTTTGCCTCACCCAATTTACTCTTAGAGTAAGGACAGTTAGCCCCTTCTGCAAAATACGGAAATAGAGCAGTGGTGCAAAAGACTATTATGAAGATCGCTAAAAATCGCACCTGCACTATCTCCTCTCAATCAGGAGGTCTCCTGGCTATTTCGAACCACAGCTTCCTGAGCCGCTGCAGGAAGAGCCTTTCTCCGAAGGCGACTCCAATTTATTCCAGGGAGCTTTCTCCAGAGCCTTGGCCAGTCCACATGTTCCGGAAAGCCCGGCATAGGTCAATCCGGCGCCGAAGATTCCAGCCAGAGCCAGAAACCATCTATTGACAGTGAGACCAAGACCCACGCTGGTCAAAATCCCTACTCCCACGGTGAGCTGAACTTGTCGATCAACAGGAAGCCGCCGCTTTCCTTCCACCACCGGCAAGCCTTGCTTCTTCCAGGCGAGCATGCCGCCGTCTAAAAGGGTGGCTGTCAAACCAGCTTCTCTGGCCATCTCTAGGGCTCTACGCGCCCGGGTACCAGTTCTGCAAACAAAAACCAACTCATTGTCGAGGGGTAATTCTTTACCCTTCTCTTCGATGCTATCAACCGGAAGATTGATAGCGCCTTCAATATGCTCGCTCTGGAATTCCAGAGGACTTCTAACATCAACGACAGTAAGATTTGGAACTTCCTGACATTGTTCAAATAGGGTAAGGGCGTCCAATTTATCTGCGGTTTTGGTTGCCATGGGAACTCGCCTCCGGAAATGAGCAATTACGCGAAATCTAGTCAACGACTCTGGACACGGACTTTCATCCCCTGTGAACGGAGATAAATACAGTCTAGATCTAAATTAGTTGGTCGGCCATCAATCAAAGGTCTGAATCTTATGGCCGGAATGCCTAATTTTATCCTATTGGAAGCGCCTCTGTTAAAATCAGATTGCTAATGCTTCCAGGCATGACGGGGCAAACGTTCAGAACCAGAGGCAATATTCAGTGCCGTTAACTAAGGCAATGCGCATAAGTGTCCGAATCTAACCAATCCAAAAAACAGAAAGAGTTACTGGAAAGTATGGAGCGCCTGGAGACTTCATTGAAAGCGCAGGATGCGAGACTGGCTGAATTGGGGTTAGACATCGAAAAGATTCAAGCTAGAAACAGACGAGTCGAAGGTGATAAAGCCTGGGAAACGTCCCACTTCAGGAAGATAGTTATTGCATTGATCACGTATTTTGCAGCGGCTCTCTTATTCAAATCCATAGGTTCGGAAAAGCCCATCCTTGATGCTCTCATTCCGAGCGGAGCTTATATTCTATCTGTGCAAACCCTGCCATTATTGAAGAGATGGTGGCTAAAAAATAGATTTTAGAGAATCATGTCTTGTCTGAATGACTTTTGGGCGACTTCTGATTGACTTAAGACTTGCGACTTATGATTGACTTTGACATGATTTTGGCATGAACTTTGAATTCCGGCTCTTGCCAGATAGCGCCACTGTTTTTAATACCATAATTTTTCGCAAGGCCAGCCCCCAGGCCAAATGAAAGCTGAAATTTTATCAAGACCAACAGATCCCAATACCGGAAAGAAAAACGCGCGTTTTTCTTTCCGGTATTGGGATCT
>JAUIJG010000081.1 GCA_030431355.1 bacterium | reverse complement strand
CTTTTCCCCAGGTGGTTAGCCAGGAAAGCTCTACCTCGCTATCGAGTTTTGTTTCCGGTGTGTCTATCTTCGCTTCGATATAGACAAAATCCGGTCCGAGCGCATCGAAACCGTTAGCCGAAACAATCAGAACCGGACCGGCATCCCAGTTTGAAAATACTTCGAACAAATTCTCTTCGCTATAAAATTTTGCCGTCTTCCAGTAGGCAAGCGGCGGTATCAATCTTCTTTCAATCTCCGCTGCATCCATGAACGGTTTGTGTTGTCCATCGCCTGCCACTCCGAAGTCGATGGGAAGAAGGCTAACCATGGCGTGTTCCCAGTGCATGGTCAGGTTGCGGAATTTGTTATCTTTCAGCAGATCTTTGAGATTCCCATCCACTACTTTTGGCGCTTTCATTAGCTGATTTTTTGAATCAAAGAGTACCAGGTTAAATGGTGAAGTTCTCCGGGTAATGGTGGCATAGAAAGGCACATTTCTAACGATCAGGAAAGGAGTTTTCTCTTTGCCAGCTACACTGTATAGGCTTTTCTTCAGCTTGCTCACCACATTGGTGGCAGATTGGAATGCTTTGATCTGGGTTCTTGTTCTGGCAAAGATAAAGAAAAAGAAGAGCAAGACCAGAACCACCGAAAAAATGGTGGCAATCGCTTTGCCCAAAGTCGTCCGGCACTGACTAAATGTTGAAATAGCGAAAGGAAGAGCGAAAAAATAGAGGATGATCAGAGCCGTCAGAGGTATACTGGCGTGATAGAACCACCTGGCACCGGTCATGGTTTCATTGGTGATGGCGTGGTGCAAGTGTGGAACAATCGCCATAACCAACCAGATGAATAAGAAGATCGCATGCTGTCGATACTGCCTGCTTCGAACCAGGGCAACCGGGACTACCGCTAATCCTATTCCGTAGATGATGTAGAGGAAGCTGTATAGTTTGTTGTATCCTTCATTAATCGATTGATTTACCGGGAACCAAAAAGCTTTTAAAGCGCTTTGCCAATCGGTCGGTCTTATGATCAATTCGCTGGCCAGAGTCTCGGTTCCATAAGTAGGTAAGCTACCTAGAGGTACCAGGGCACCGAGGGCAAGGAACGGGAGAGCCGGAAGTAAAGTATCGAAAACACTTTCCTCCTGGGGCTTAGCTTTCTCACCGCCTTGATCCCCTTCTACTTTCTCTTCTTTCTTAATTGAGCCATCTCTTTCGGCTTCCAGCAGTTTCTCCACCGCATCTTCAATGTCTTCGGTTTCTTTAATTGTACTTTTGCTGATTAGAGGGTCATGGTGACCGTAGTGTCCGATGAAGTCTCTGGCTAACTCCAGGCTTACCAGAGTGAACGAAGCTGCCCACAAGGATCTGTCGCTATACAGCGCCAGAAGATAGAAAATGCATCCGATTCCTATTTTTGTCCAGCTTTTTGATTCTTTCGCCAACAGATAGAAGAGATAAGCTGCTAGAAGAAGCATAGTTCCCAGGTTGTAGGCGAATCCTCCCAACCAGAATGTTGATTCGGCGGTGAGGGGATAAACGGAGAATGTCAGCGCGATTAAGACCGGCATCCATTTTATTTTTTTGTCGAAGAGCGCATGGGGCGCCGGCTTGAGCGCCCTGCTCATTACAAGATAGACAAGGACAGTGCTTGCCACGTGAAGGCTGAGGTTTATGATGCGGAACAGCTTAGTGGAGTGAGAAGATACGGTGCCAATCAGAGCGAACAGTCCACCAGAGATATAGCTCCAGGTATCCGATAGTTCAGGACCGTTCCAGCCGATGGCGGAGCTGGCTAGAATTCCGTTGTCTTTCCCCAGAGCTTCAAGCCAGGTCAGGATATAGTCTTCGTCAAGTAGAGGCGGTGCGTTTAGCGCTTTGAGATAAATGATCAGTAAAAGAACCACTGCCAGTATCGCCACCGCCAGGGAGTGAATCTTTTCCGACATCTCAATTTTTCCGGATTCTTCAGTGCCGGCTGAATCGGAATTGTCTGTCATTGCGGAACTTTTGTTTTCTTCCATTTTTGATGCGGTGTGCTGTCCTTCGATCGAGGTCTGTTTAGATTTAGATTTTCACTACAATACCGGATCGGTTTTCAATAGTAGTGAGCTTACAAATAACAATTATTCTATTTTTCATGTGGACGTGACATAATCAAAGGCAATGGTTGAAAGTCTTCAAAAACTACTGGTTCCAAAGGGGATCCGCTTTTCCTGCTCCGAGTGCGGTAATTGCTGTTTGCACTGGCCTGTTCCGGCCACCGAAGGGGATTTCAAGAAGATTACCGATGCGCTACCTGATCTTCAACCTGTTCTCGAGCACAGCGCCGAAGATAGTTTGAGAGCCGAAAAGCTTTTCAAAGTGTTGCAAGTAGAAGATAAGAAGCTTGCCGTTTTTACTCATTCTCTGGAGAAGAGAGAGGACGGGAAGTGTGCATTTTTGTCTTCTGAGAACAGATGCATCGTTCATGAAAAGTTGGGTTCCGAAATGAAACCATCGATGTGCAGGCTATTTCCTTATACTTTTACTGGTACTCCTGATGGTGTCTATTGTTCTATCAGTTTCGCCAGTACTGCTACCCTGTTCAATCAGGGTGAACTTCTCGATTCTGAGTCAGAGAAGTTGAATAGAAAGTACGAGCTGTTCAGAAGTCTCTTCCCTGAACTAAACTTAGACTGGAGTCAAATCCAGGTGATTGACGGAGTGCCTCTTAGCTGGAGCGACTATCGCAAGCACGAGAGCACTTTGCTAAACGAACTTGAATCAACAACAAACAGCTCGGTGAGAACTGAAAAGATCCTCTTCGATGAAGCCGAGAACTTCAGACGAATGGTTCCTGCCGGAGGCAACCTTGATAATCTGGCAGGTTTTGAGGCACGACCGAAATTAATTGATCAGGTCCTGGTTAAAGAGCTGTTGGAGTTTTACCTTCCTGATGCGGTTTTTCAGGATACCAATTTCGACATGAAGGCTCGGACGATTCTTGGGGAAGTCTTGCAAGGAAGCGGCAAAGTTTCTTTGTCGAGGAAAGGAGTCGAATATGATTTTGGCAAACTTTTCTCCACCAGGTTATCCGGTCTTTCTAGCGAGCAACTGGATATGGTGCGCAGGTTTGTCTATTTGAGAGTTTTCTCCAAGCTCTTTTTCGGACCGGGTTTTAACTACCTGAGTGTGATCTCCGGATTCCATCACCTTATAATGTTGGTGGTTCTGGCAAGAATTTCACTGAAATTGGATCTTCTCTCGGGGGAACTCAGTGAAGTCGAGTTGGCTTCGGAGAAAGGGCTCATGCGTCTTGCTGAGTATTTGAGAACCACGGAGCGGAAGTTGACCGTGGCTCATTTTTCCGAAGAGACAATCGCTATGCTGGAAGTTTTACTAGCCAGTCCTCAACGAATGGAGAGATTGATCGGCCTTTCCGGATAGTCACAGGGAGCAGGAACCATATTTCAAGTAGTATCATCCACCCTGAAGAAAGAGTTTAGACAGACTTTTCGGTCACTAAAATACAGGAATCTCAGAATCTTTTTCAGCGGTCAGGTTGCTTCCCTGTCTTGCACATGGATGCAGATGGTGGCATTGAGCTGGTTGGTCTATCGTCTCACACGGGATCCGGTAATGTTGGGTCTGGTGGAGGGCGCCAATCTATTGCCGATGCTTCTCTTCGGTCTTGCCGGCGGCGCCATTGCTGATCGTTTCGATCGACGAAAGGTAATGATCACCACTCAGTTTCTCGCCATGTTGCAAGCGATTGTGCTGGCCTCTCTGACTCTGTCTGGACAGATTCAACCCTGGCATTGCCTCCTTCTGGCTGGTTTTCTCGGTACCGTCAACGCGTTTGAGGTTCCATCGAGGCAGACCCTTCTGGTAAACATGGTAAAAAGAGAGGACCTGGTCAATGCCGTCAGCCTCGGTTCTTCCATATTCAACGTTGCCAGGTCCGTGGGACCGGCCCTCGCCGGAATTATTGTAGCCGGCTATGGAGAGGGGATTTGCTTTGTAATCAACGCAGCCAGTTACTCTTTTGCTCTGGTAGCGCTTTTGCTCATCTCGGTGGAGAAAGACAGCGAAGAGGCTGAACATGGTGAGGGTGGTTCCAATCCTGCTTTCAAGGACGGTCTTACTTTTGTACTTAAGAACGAGACTGTATTGCGGATTATTTGCCTATCGGTGGCTATCAGTCTTTTCGGCTTGCAATTTTCAGTGATTTTGCCGATATTCGCTTCTGAGATTCTCGGCGGCGGAGTGGAGACCCTGGGACTCCTGAGAGCTTCCAACGGACTGGGGGCGCTTGTCGCAGCCCTTATTCTGGCATCCAGAGCCCAGGGCAAGATTCTCAAGCCGGGCATCGGTGTCGCTTGCATGATCTATGGACTGAGTCTGATACTTTTTGCATTCTCTCGTCAAATATGGCTCTCTTCCCTGATCATGGGGTTCACCGGTTTTGCCCTGGTCTCTATGCTAAGTGGCGGTCACTCCATGATTCAGCTGTCGGTTCCGGATAAGCTAAGGGGTCGAGTGATGAGTATTTACATGACGCTTCTGCTCGGTCTAGCTCCCCTGGGCAGTGTCTTCATCGGATGGTTTGCCAAAATCGTAGGTGCGCCTCTGGCTCTGTGCGTCAATTCAACCGTTGTGACGCTTGCAGGAATGGTATATCTTCTCAGTTTACTGCCCTTATTTGGTCCAAAGGCTCCCAGCTCTCCCAAATAACGGTTCCTATAGCCAGACTTCGGCCTATACTTGCCCTGGTTTGAAGAGAGTTCTTGATTGGTATATTTAAGAAAATTCCCTTTTTATAAGTCAAGATAGACAGGAAAGTTTGTCCGGAATGCCCGATGACATAGATGATGATGTGCCAGTTTATTTCTCTCCGGGGGATGACAGCACTGAGGTTAACGAAGATATCGATAGGAAGGCTCTTCTGGAAGATGAGCCTCCCATTGAGTGGTCTCGCTACAAACCCGAAAAGACCCTTGAAGATGCTTCAAAAGAGGCTTCAGAAAAGGGTGAGGTAAAAATTCGGGGGAAGTCCAATAAAGATAAGGACACCCGAATCACTTCTTTTGGTTTGCAGTCTTTGAAGAAGAACGGTGAGCGGTCTGATCGAGCTACGGATTCTGGCTCTGATGCGGAGAATCAGTCGGCCAGTCAAAATCTTAGAGACATGCGTAATAAGTTGGGAATCGGCAATCGAGTGGAGGTAAAGCTCTCTCATTTCGAGAACCGAGGAGGCAGTGAACCTCTTCCTGGCGCTTCATCCGGCGGTGCGGATAAGTTCGTCTCCGGAAGCGCAGCCGAAAAGTCCGGTGAAGATTCTCTTCTTGCGGGCTTTGGTGCGACCGTGCCCAAGCGTTGGGCGAAGCCGATCCTCGCATTATTGGTTTTGAACGTATTCGCCATGGGCCTCTGGTGCGGCTCCTTCCTTTTCCCAAACTCTCGAACTACTTCCAGTTTGGTACCGGATATTACTCCCGGAGGAGAGGCTGATAAAGATAAAAAAGCCGAGTTCTTGCGAGGAGACACGACCTTCTCCAAGATCGTACAGAGAATGAATCCGGTGGTGGTGAACGTTGATACTCGGCACCGCGTCGGTGATGGAAAGTCAATCAGAGACACGGGGGGATATGGTCAAGCCCAGGCAAGTGGTCTTGTGATCAGCTCCGAAGGACATATCCTGACCAACAATCACGTAATTCCTCAGAACACACAGATCCGTATAACGCTGTCTGATGGAAGAGAATTCGACGCGAAGGTTGTCGGTCGAGATTCGTATACAGATCTAGCTGTGGTAAAAATCAACGCGAAAGGTCTTCCAG
Organism: bacterium; assembly: GCA_030431355.1. The sequence continues at coordinate 9,461 of JAUIJG010000081.1, read as the reverse complement.
TTGCTAATTTCGGTGATATTCATAAAATGCACCCCGGTGATTGGGCGATAGTGATAGGCAGTCCTTACGGATTTGACCACTCCATCAGTTTAGGAGTTGTGAGTGCACTGGATCGCAAAGTAGCTGATTTTAACCATCATGTACCTTTTATTCAGACCGACGCGGCTATCAATCCCGGAAATTCCGGCGGTCCTCTGGTGAACATAGATGGAGAAGTGATAGGCATTGCCACTGGTGCGGTGAAGTCAGGAGCCAGGGGAATTGCCTTTGCTATTCCCATCGATGTGGCAAATCGGGTGGCGAAAAAGCTGATACGTGATGGACGAATCGCTCGACCCTATCTTGGCATTTACATGCGAGATATTGATCCTCAGAGGAAGAAAGCTAGAACCCTACCGGGCAATCCGATTGCTGTGGCGGTGGCAAATGTGGTTCCAAGTGGTCCGGCTGATATATCCGGATTGCGCAGGGGCGACATAATACTAAAAGTCAATGGAACCGTTGTGAACTCTTCCGATGAGGTGAGAGCTTTTATAAAATCATCTGCTGCGGGAGATATACTGTTAATGTCCATCCAGCGAGGACTGAACGTAATAGAGAAAAGGGTCAAGCTGGGAGTTTATCCGGACAACTTGTAGGTAGCATAACAGAATGCTTTCATGTCCAGCTTGCCAAGCCGAATTAGAAAAGTGGCAGATTGAATGCCACCATTGTGGCCAGGCTTTGTCCAGTGATTCGATCCCGGTGGTGGATTCGGCTGAGCCGGTAAAGCAGGATATTCAGACAGCATTCAGTGACTGGATGGAGCAAGGAAATCTTGCTCTCAAGAGACAGTCTTTCGATGAGGCTCATGCTTGTTTTGGTGAAGCTCTGAAGCGTGTAAGCGGACTGACAAGTCAGCGCACCAATGAGATTAAAGCAAGAAAGAAACTTTCCGATGCTTTCGTGAAGCTCAACAAGCAAAAAGAAGCTCTAGAGCAGCTGGTTATAGCTGCTGGATTGAGTAAAAATGAGCAGGAGAAAGTGAGAATTCAAAAGAAGATCGATCGTCTCAACAGCGGACGTGATCAGATGCAGGCAGCCACAGGAGACGCGGAGCTTGCTCTTCCATCTGCCGATGAGAGATTGTCGTCTCTATTGTTTTGTGTCTCCTGTAGTCGATTGATGACAGAAGCCGAAGTTTATAAATTTAGATCAGGCAAGTCCGACACTGCCACCTGTATTTGTGGATATACCGGTCAACCAATGGCTCAGAAGTCCGAAGCCCGAGATATTGACGACTATATCTCTTCAGGACTGAGATCACCGGCACGCAAAGAGCGGCTGATTGAGGCTGCGCAGAAGCCGTTGGAAGGGGGGCGCACGAAAGGGAAAGCCTTTTGGTTGGCGTTGACTCTCGGTATTTTTGGTGCCCATAAGTTTTACCTGGGAGACAAGGCAAGAGGACTTGCCTATTTGATGCTTTGTTGGACATTGATACCACTGGTGGTTTCCATTTACGAAGCGATTCTCATCGCTCAGATGTCGAGGGTTAGTTTTAATCTTGCTTACAATATCGAAGGCGTTCTCGAGAGGCTTCCTGCCGAAGTTCATGAGCATGGAGGTTTGGACGATGACTTGCTCAGTATGGAAGTGATAGATGATCCTGAAGACGTTGTGGATGAGTGGTCCTCCGAAGATGAAGTACGACCGGTTGGGAGCGATGTTAATGAGTCTGGCTAGAAAGTCTTGTAAGCCCTGCAGAGGAGAGGTGCCTGTCCTTAACGAGGATGAGATCAGTGCCTACATGAAAGAAGTGACCGAGTGGCATCTGGTGGCTGGCAAAAAAGTCAGAAAGAAGATTGAGTTCAAGGACTTTAAGGGACCGATGGATCTGGCCAATAAGGTAGCAGCAGTGGCGGAGGATGAGAACCATCACCCTGACTTACTAATACGCTGGGGTGCTCTTGAGATTGAGATATGGACCCATAGCGTGGACGGACTCACAGAAAGTGACTTTATCCTGGCCGCTAAAATTGATCAGTTAGCTAACTCAATAGAGAAAGAACGAAAAGGATAGTAGAAGAACCAAAATTGTCGAGATAGATGCCACCGAATAGCTAATAAACATCCAGCTTGGTGTAATCGATACTTTTACATCGCCTTTTTGCAGTAAAGGTTTTGATTTCTTTCCGTCGATCGCTTTTAACGATGAGGAGACCGCTGTTGGTGTACCGCCACCAGTGCCTGTCCATTTGTTTGGAGCCTGGGCTTGAGGAATCGGCATCGCTTTGGGTTTTACTTCTTCTTCTCCCTCCCCTTTGCCTTTCTCCTGACTATCGGCTTCTCGGGAGACCAGATTTTCGCTTGGATCCGATTGCAGCTGGGAGAAGGATCCGGTGGTTCTACCAAGCTTTCCTGTACGAGAGCCTATCAAACCGCCTGGCGAATCTCCTCCGCCTTCATCTCCCCATTTTGCCGAACTAAGACTTGAGGGAGCCGCAGGATCTGAATCAAGTTTGGCTTCGTCGAGACCGGCAATGTCACTAAACATCCCGCCGGCGGAGCCACTTCCCACTACCGGTTTGGAAAATTCACTTGTTTTGCCGGGAGTGGGAATGGAATCCAGATCTCCCCATTTATTGGCGCCGGAACTGTCTTCCGATACACCCGCTGAGGTAGCTCCCTGGGGACTGGGGATTGAGTCCAGGTCCCCCCATTTGCCGGCTGCTGTGCCTGACATAGACATAGATGCCATGGAGGAGTCATCTATATTCTCAGAAACTTCCTTGCGTCCCGGAGTCGGAATAGAATCAAGGTCACCCCATTTGGGACCACCACTCGACAAACCGGCGGGCTCTTCGTCATCCTGGCTAGCGGCTGTTTGACCTGGCGTGGGGATTGAATCCAGATCTCCCCAACTGTTGTCAGGAGCAGTCGCAGCAAAAGAGCTGTCGCTTTCTGCAACTTCAGGTTCTTGGGTTTCGGCACCATCAGATTTTTCGGAGTCAGCAGCTTTTTCGAGGACTTTATCCAGATCTCCCCATTTGTCTTCGGGGACGGACTTTGATGCTTCTATGACATCATCAGTCACCGCATCCAGGTTCCCCCAGCGACTTTCATCAGGAAATGCCTGTACCGCCTTCTGATCATCTTTGTCTGCTTCCTTCGGCTTGACTATGGAATCAAGTTCATCCCAACTACTCTCTTTTACCGGGGAACTCTGCTTGCTATCGGAATGTACAGGCAGATTCTGAATAGAGTCCAATTTATCAACGGCGTCTAATAGTGCTTCCTTTGTCTCTTGGTCGATACCGCCCTCGGAACCACCCTCTTTTTTAGCAAAGGGTTTTTCCTTGTAAGCATCCACTTTTTGCTGGGACGACTGATGGGCTGAAATAAGGGAATCAAGCTCTTCCCACTTGCTCTTTTTAACTTCTCTCTTCTGAGGTCGTTTAGCGGAGAGATCCTTGTTCCTGGCGAGGGTCTCCTGCACTGACTTCTCTTCAGTTTTTTCCGCTATTTCTTCTGTTTGAACGGGACTTTCTGGCTCGGTCGCGCTTTGGACCTGGGTATCTTCTTCTTTTTCTAGCGCTTCGGGAACTTCATCCGTTTTGCTCTGTACTGTTTCTGAAGCGGCACTGGCCATCAGTGACTCTAACATTTGCTGGGCACTTTGATCCTCTTCAACAGGCTCTGGCTCTGGAACCGGCTGCGGCTCTGGCTCTGGCTCTGGCTCGGGTTCAGTGACAGGTTCTGGTTCTGGCTCTTCTTCTGGTAAGGGCGTCACCGGTGCAGACGGGACCGGTTCTTCAACCGTGGGCTCATCCAGCGGAAAAGCTTCAACTGCCTTGGGCTCTTCCTCCGGAGTTGGTGCCGGCTCATTCTTTATTTCAGATTTTGCTTCAGGAGCCTCAACCGCTTTAGGAGGTTCTTCTATTGCTTGTAATTGAGATGATATCTTTACCGGTTGCGGTTTTGGTGCCGACTGGGGAACAGCTAGAGGTTTCGGCTTATTGGCTTCGAATGCGGTCGGTTTGTGCGATTGTCTGCCCGGCATGCTCCAGGCACCAGACTTTTTGATGTTCTGATTTGGTATGGCTGAGCGAATCGCTGATTGAGACTTTTGCGCTCCCCATTCTTTTGTAGTAACTCTTCTGATCACGCTTCTAATTTGGGCAGCCCATCCCTTGTGGTCCAAAAAGTCCAGGGCTCCTACCTGCATCGCTTTTTTGACAAGGTCGGCATCTATCTCTTCTTTGCTTACGATGAAATAGGAGCCGGGATTTGTTGTGATTAACTGCTTCAGCAGTGCAAGTCCCTCGGGGGCACCACTTTCCAGCTCAATCCAGACTATGGTCGATGTGGCTCCTTGAATCTCTTCTTCGGCATCGGCTTTTCCAACTGTTTTTAGGAAAGATAACTCCGACTGGCTTTTGATCAGGTTTTCAATTTTAGACCTGATATCATCGCCGGCATCGGAAACTAGAATTGTTGGAATGGTTGGCACTTTGCTTCTCTCTTACGGATGGTAGCTTGATTAAACCGCCGCTCCTGCACCGACCACACCTTTTTCAACTTCATAGCCGGATAGATGTCCGTTTGTTTCAAGTATCTGTTTTCTAACGGCTTCGGGACTGGTGGAACCAAGTTCTATATCCCTATAGACGCCTAGCAGCTGCATGGCTGTCATCAGACATAGATTTTTCTTCTCCGCGAACTTTCTCAATGAGTCGGAGAAATCAGGCTGATTTCTTTGATCCGGAGCTACGGTAGCCCAGGTGCAAGCTATCAAAACACCTTTCGGTTCTATCTCATGCTCGTCCCAGAAAGAGATTGCCGATTCAGCCAACTGAGCCACTTCTGTTCGGCCGCACTGGTCATCGGATCTTACAACTCGGGCCAGACCTTCCGGCTGATCAACATTTGAAAGAAGTATTTCATTTGATACTCTGGCAGACTTGCCTACTGTCCAGCCAAGCCTGGATAGAACAGTGTTGCAGGCATCGATCAGAACACCAGGTTCACCTGCCAATAATGCCTGTTTCAGCTGATCTACGGAGGCGATTCTCGACTCTACTGTGTTAAGTTTTGCCTGGATACTTTGTAGTTGTTCACTGAGGGTGCTCTGTTCATTTCTCAAATCATCCAGATAGGAGAAACTAAATGATTTGCACCATTCCGGAACAGGAAGATTTGATTGTACTACTGGTCTTGGCTGAGCCGGAGGTGCTTGTTGCGCCTGGGCAACAAGAGCTTGACCGGCATCTTCTTTTTTGAAAAGAGTGTTTAGCAGGGGCTTGCTGGCAGCAGCTTGCTCCGCGGGCGGTGCCTGGGGAGCTGTCGCCGGAGCTGGTGCTGCTGGCGCTGGTTGAGTTTGAACCGGTGCTGGTGCTGGTGCTGGTGCTGGTTGCGCCGGAGCAGCCGGAGGAACGGCGTGACCAGGAGGAGTGGGAGCCGATTGTGGCGGAGCCGCCTGGGGATGACTCTGCTGCAGCTCTCTTAGCGCATCCATTGCTTTTTGCTTTCTTTCTTGCTCGTCCTGTAGATTGTCATTGTTAGTCACGACTGTTTCTCCGATCTTATCTCTGGTTAGGGCGGTTGGAATTGGACTCGGTTCAGATTCTGCCAAATCTGAGGATACTGATTCTGGTGGTGGTTGTGGTGCTGCGGTTTGTGGTGGCTCAAGCTTCAAAGATTCTTGCACCAGATCAGAAGCTATTTTTTCTGCGATTGAATTGTCTACGGCATCGGTAGTATTTGTAGTATCGTTTAAATTAATTGGATTGATCGGTTCCTGATGAATCGAATCAATTACCGGATTGACCTGCTCAGGCAAAGTATCTGCTACGTCCGGTTTGTCTAGATGCGTCTCAGGGCTTGGCTCTGGCGCGGAAACTACTGCCTTTTGCAGTTCCTGAATCTCGCGCATCTTCGCTTCAGCCGCTTCTTTTGACGCTTCCTGGGAAGAGGTCGTTTTTTCCGCCAGTTGCCTGGCTGTTTGAGCGAATATAGACAGGTCGATTTCCTGGGGTGAGGGTGCCGTTTGAGGCGGCGGTGCTTCTGCCGCTGGTGTCTCCAGTGGTGCTGTCATTGGTTCGGGTTCCACCGGCTCTTCTCGTAAAAGCTCCGCGGAAGTCTCTTTGCGAAACTCCTCTTGTTCCTTGTTGAAAAATTCGGGACCAGGAGCAGGAGCAGAGACAGGTTGAGCGGAAGCTAACTGTAGAGCTTCTGCTTCTTTAGCTTCAGCCTCTTTTTCGGCTTCTGAAGGCTCTTTTTCGTTGTACCACTGGTTAAGGCAATCTATTAAGGTTCTGTCGAAGTCAGGAGAAAATGGTGCCGGCAAGAAAGCAACTCTACCGTTGCTCTGCATAATATATAGTTGACCGGCAATGCACTTATTTGGTCCTGCGGTTGCTAAAAGGTGATAGCCGTCCGTGAGGAAGTCATCTCTGATGATTGTGCTCCATTCGAGTCCTTGCTGTTTGAGGTACGGAGCCAGCTTTGACTCATCTCCTTTGCTTGTCACTTCCACAAGCCGCCCCTGGGCAACGGCGCTCATATGTCTGACATTCTGTTCCGTGGGTTGATCGGGAGCCAGGGTCTCCAACCAGTAATAGTTATCCACGGCGACGTTATTGCTTTTGAGGGTGAAAGGACGGCAGAGGAAATAAACAAGAAAGCCACCCTGGGTCAAGAAATCGGAGAGTTCCAATATCCTGCTTTCGGCCTCGGCTGCTATGTTCCTTACTACAAGGTCGTCTTCGGTTTTGAAGGTTGTGTGACCTTCGGTAAGGCTACTATCAATTCTTCGCACCAACTCCGGGTCTTTATCGAACAAGTGGGCGATGCTGACCGGGTTGACGATGATCGCGCTGTAATTGTTCAGGGGCTTTGCGCTTCCCAGGTTGAAGTTTGCTTCCACTCCATAGCCAGGACAGTTAACTCGTAAAATTCGCTCTTTGGGAATTTTTCGCATTCAAATTTCCTTCCGGGAATCCGAGAGAATAAAGTTCGGGTGCATTCCAAAGCTTTATACCCAGTCACTCTTTAAAGGGTACGCATTTCCATCGAACTAATGCGATGTCAAGTAAAATTAGTTCACTTTAGTTTTCGTCTGCGATTGCGTTGGTTGCTATCTTATCGCTCCAACCGACGCTCTTTCAGCTTCTTTGACGGTAGTTAGCCAGGTCGAGCTCTTCGAGACTGGAAAGTTTGCTGTCGGCACCCTCGTGTTTCTGATGGGCAGTCGCCTGACAGGGAACAGCAATGCAGTTCATACCGGCGGATTTTGCCGCCTCTACCCCATGTTCGGTATCTTCAATTACAAGACACTTGTGGGGGTCAACCCCCAGTCGTCTGGCTGATAACAAGAAGATGTCCGGAGCCGGTTTACCCTTACTGACATGATCCCCTGAAGTCAGGTCTGAAAAGTAAGTTCGTATTTTGAGGGTGTCGACTATAAGATCGATGGTGCTCATGCGTGAAGAAGAGGCAAGGCCGACTGTGATATCAAGTTCGGATGCTTGTTTCAGAATTTGAATCACTCCGGGCATCGGTCTGGCATGACGTCGAATCTGTTCGTAAAATATCTCGTCTTTTGCCCGAACAAACTCAATCGGACTATGGGGTAGATTGAATCTCTCTATAACAAGAGGGGCAATCTCAATATCTTTTTGGCCCAGAAAGCGACTATTGAACTCTTCATCATAGTCTCCGTCGAAGGATGCAATCAGCTCCCTGTAAGCCTCAAAGTGGAGTGGCTCCGAATCCACCAGCACTCCATCCATATCGAAAATAATTGCGTCGATCATATTCATCTTCCATAAATTAGACCCGGCCCCATATGGCTGGGACCGGGTCTATATAAGGTGTTTTCTTTTTATTCGCCTTCGAGATCAGAATCTAAGCTGAACGAAGCGAGTGAGAAGGGGCTTTCGTAGCCGTTGGAGATTCCATTCTTTCCACCGTAGTAGACGCCTTCACCGGTGCCTACCAGCAAGCCGAAGGGAACACCCATGAGCATTGCGAATGCGCTGGGAACGATATTTTCGTGTCCACCGATTTGGTCGGCAAAGTTCTGGGTGAATTCCACCGAGCGCGAAGAAGCTCTTCTCGTGATAGCGATAGGAATACCGACAACGGTTCCGGTTCCGATAGCGAGAGCCTTAACCGGGAACATGGCATAGCCTTTAGCCATTTCCTGGGTATCTGCAGCAAGGCACGGAGCGGTTGAACCAGCAAGTAGACCAATAGCTACTAGTAGCGAAAAAAGAGATTTGTACACAGAAGTTTCCTCCCCTAGAAACTAAATTTCGGACCCAGTTAACGGATTGGTTGTTTTTGGTTGTCAACTAGCATCCATAGTAAGCGTAAGCCATCGTCATAATAGCACCTAATTATGGATCGAACCGAGTGTTTTTAGGTAAGATCTATCGGTAGATTAAGTAATAGATTTATGAAAAACAGTCACTATCATAGAAAAGGTTTCGGTCTCAAGGCGGAAGTCGAGCCCGAATTAGAGAAGGCCTATGAGTCAGATCTAATCACCGAGATTAAAGAGAACGGAAACCTGCTGGAGAGAAACCAGATAAGAATTCGTCTGGCCGAATCATTCGGCTTTTGTTGGGGCGTTGACCGGGCTGTTTCCATGGCTTATGAGACCCGGAAGCAATTTCCCGATAGAAGGTTATGGATTACCAATGAGATTATTCATAATCCGCTGGTGAACAGTCATTTGAGAGGAATGGACGTTCACTTTGTTGATGTTATGGAAGACGGCAGCAAGAACCTGGATTCGATAGAGAGCGGCGATGTGGTTATCGTACCTGCATTCGGTGCCAGTATCGAAGAGATGGAGCTGTTACAGAGCAAAGGTTGCGAAGTGGTCGATACCACCTGCCCCTGGGTATCGAGGGTCTGGAACCGGGTGGTTAAATACGCTAAGGATGATTACACCGCAATCATTCACGGTAAGTATAACCACGAAGAGACTATCGCCACCGCATCGCGGGCGACCACTTACCTGATTGTTGAGAATCTGGAAGAGTCTGAGTGGGTCAGTGAATATATTCTCAAGGGCGGAGACCGAACCGAGTTCATGACCCGTTTCGCCAGAGCCAGTTCCAGGGATTTTGATCCCGATGTCAATCTGACAAGGGTTGGAATTGCGAATCAGACCACCATGCTGAAGGGTGAGACCGAATTGATCGGCAAGCTCTTCGAGAAGACTATGCTGGCGAAATATGGACCGCAAAATCTGGATGAACATTTTTTCAGTCCTGGCGATACTATATGCGATGCTACCCAGGAGCGGCAGGACGCCATGCTTTTGCTGGTGGATGAACCCCTTGATTTGATGATCGTCATCGGTGGTTTCAATTCTTCAAACACTGGTCACCTGAAAGAGATAGGGGAGGAGAGAAAGATCAGTTCTTTCCATATAGATGGTCCTGATTGCATAATCTCCGGAGAGGAGATCA
>JAUIJG010000554.1 GCA_030431355.1 bacterium | reverse complement strand
GCGAAGCAAACTCTTTTGCGCCCCCGTCCCCATCGCCCCAGATGGGAGCGGTTACCCCGGCGGCTCCGGCCTCCAGGTCTACTGCCGGCGCCGGCAATCCTGGAGCTGGTGTGACCGGTCTGGAAGAGATCGACTTCAATGCTTCTAGAATCAATGTAGATGACAAACGAGTGATCAACTGCAGAGCTGACTTGAATCAATTGGTGCCGTTCAAGTACGAGTGGGCCTGGCAGAAGTATCTCGATGCTTGCGCCAACCACTGGATGCCCCAGGAAGTAAGCATGTCCAGGGATATCGAACTCTGGAAAAATCCGAACGGTTTGACCGATGACGAACGCCAGATCATCAAACGAAATCTCGGATTTTTCTCCACCGCTGATTCTCTTGTGGCCAACAACCTGGTGCTTGCTATTTACCGGCATATCACCAACCCTGAGTGTCGCCAATATCTTCTTCGTCAGGCTTTTGAAGAAGCGATTCATACCCACGCTTATCAGTACGTGATCGAGAGTCTTGGCCTTGATGAAGGCGAAATCTTCAACATGTACAGAGAAGTGCCGAGCATCCATGAAAAAGATGTTTTCGAACTGCAGTTCACCCAGGAGCTTGCCGACCCCAACTTCAACACCGGAACCGAAGCCACTGATCGTCGTTTCCTCCGTAACTTAATCGGATACTACATCATCATGGAAGGCCTCTTCTTCTATGTGGGATTTGTTCAGATGCTCTCTTTCGGTCGCCAGAACAAGATGACCGGAGCGTCAGAGCAGTTCCAGTACATCCTGCGTGATGAGTCGATGCACCTCAATTTCGGTATCGACCTGATCAACCAGATCAAAGTTGAGAATCCCCATCTCTGGACCCCTGATTTCCAGGCTGAGATTGTTGATCTTGTTAAACAAGGAGTTGAACTGGAGTATCGCTATGCCCAGGATACAATGCCCCGGGGCGTGCTTGGCTTGAACGTCACCATGTTCAGTGAGTACTTGAAATTCATCGCCAACCGCAGACTCAGACAGATCGGATTGCCTGAACAATATGCCGGAGCTAAGAATCCTTTCCCTTGGATGAGCGAGATGATCGATCTCAAGAAAGAGAAGAATTTCTTCGAAACAAGAGTAATCGACTATCAAACAGGTGGAGCGCTGAGCTGGGAGTAAACGGGCTACTCTGTATTGAGACCCGGTAACCGAGTTTTTATCTGCTTAATTGGTGAAAAGAAGAGGTTGGCTAAGAAAGCCAACCTCTTTTAGATCTCATATTTAGAGTTTGAATTGTCTACTCGACGATTATGGCCGGGGGCTGATTGTTGCCCTGGGGAATAACGTCTTCAGCGCTGGCGCCCCGGGTCTCTGCCCGTTCCAAAAACTCCTCGCGAGCTTTCTTCTCTTTGTCCGAAACCTTGGGATGCACATAAACCCTTGGATCTTCACCATCGGGAAGATCGCCAGCCAGGCTAGCGTCTACTGTTCCAGGCAGGGGTTCATCGGCAATCGGGAAACCGACAACTTCGGCGGCTCGCTCGATGCCACGTCCCACTTGCTTGATCAGGTGGTGCTTCTCTTTTGGTTTTGTAGTGGTGCTGCTTGCCGGTACGACGGAGCCGTTTCCTGAGGCAGCGTTTGCAGCCGTCGCCTGACCTGCCGCAGCCTGTCCGGCTCCGCCCGTTTGATTGACGGCGCTGCTTCCTGCGCCGTTAGGCTGGGCCGGGATAACTGTGGTCTGGGTCGGCTTGATCTTCAGGTTTTCGTCCCTTTGAATTACCTCCTGCCAGTTTTTAGACCTTCTCAGGCGTGGAGGCATTTTAATCATCTTGTCGAAACGCCGGGAGGCTTCTTCCATTCTGGTCGGGTTGAAACGAGCGCCGGAATCCAGAAATTGCCTGACGTCAGAGCCGTCAATGACGCCGCTTGCGCCAGGGTCTTCCGAGTCTGCCTGGGCTGCTTGCATGGAGACGGAGCCATTCAGCCCCAGAGCCAGCAGAAAACATGGCGACAAAACCCATAGCGAAAAATGTTTCGATCTCACTGTCGTATCCTCGTCAGGTAACCAGGCAGTTTTACCACAGAGAAGATAGGCAGATGCCATGAGCTAGCTGAGAGTTTTAAAAGGTTTTTGGAACGTGGCGCTCACAGTCCCTGCTGACAACCGGCGTTTTATCGAGCTTCTTCGAGCTTCATAACTTAGACATCTTTATACTTTTAATGCCATTGCTTGCTCTGGCAGGGTTTGTGCGGTCCTTGCGGCAACCGGACCAATTCTCGGGCAGAAAGTGTGCGTAGTTAGAGCCTGACCTGTTGGTTCAGCGGAAGACAATTGAGAATTTTGCCGATATATTAAGAAGTCCTCCTGTACTTCAGTAAGATGAGATTACCGTCATGGGTTTTTCTTCCTTCTCTATTTGTTTTTTCTCTCCTGTCTCGAGAGCGGTTCGCTTCCTGTGTCTGGCAATGATTCTCATGCTCTTGCCGATACTGAGCTTCAGTCAGTCATCGGCTCTGGCTACACCTATCTCGGAGAATGATAGTCCTATAGCGGATAAGTGGGCTCTGGTCATCGGAATAGACAAGTTCAAAGACCCACGTATTCCTACCCTGCGGTTTTCATCCAAAGACGCCCGGGATTTCGCCAAATTTCTTGAAGAGAAAGGTCATTTCGCCAAAGACCACATATTGCTCTTGCTAAACGAAGATGCCACCCACGAGAATATCGAGGCGGCTCTTGGGGATACCTGGTTGCCCAGGCGGGTCATGAAGGATGACCTGGTAGTCATCTTCGTATCGACCCATGGTAGCCCCAAGGAACTG
>JAUIJG010000080.1 GCA_030431355.1 bacterium | reverse complement strand
CCGGTGCCCTGTGTCATCGGCAATTTTCTGGAGGTGATCAGAGTTTTTTTGGAGGGTATCGAAGCTATATTCGAATTCACTTTTGACTGAATCATCTTTGAGGTTGTCGTAGATGAGCATTGAAGCACTGGTGCTCACCACATCGAATATCAACGTATTGACATAGCTCAGGACTTCTACGGCATTGCTCTCTTCTGTTAGTGCGCTTTCGGTGCTCTTCAGTGTTGCCACCAGAACTCCGAAAATACCTATCTCAATTACCAACGGAATTGTTATTAGTAGAAGTATTTTATGGGTGAATCGTAATGGAGATTTCAATTCTACGAACAGGTTAATGGATATCTTCCAACATCTTAGGATTGAGAGTGTATCATGATGGTAGTAAATTGGGGATGAATCTCAAGAGAATGGCTAGAATACTTCTGGTAGAAGACGATCCAAAAGCGCTATTTGTAATTGAAACCGCTCTGGAAAGCAAGCAACACATTGTAGATGCAGTCAGTGAGGGCTCCCTGGCGCTCGAACATATACTTTATCAACCCTACGACCTGGCTGTACTCGACTGGGTTATACCGGATATTTCCGGACTCGATATTTGCAGACAGTACCGTGCCCAGGGGGGAACCATGCCGATTCTCTTTTTGACCGGTCAGACGGATGTTCCGGACAGGGTTTCCGCTTTAGATTCGGGAGCCGATGATTATCTATGCAAGCCCTTTTCAACAGAGGAGCTTATTGTCAGGGTCGCGTCCCTTTTAAGGCGGCCGAGAGGTTCAGAGTCCAACACTATTCGCGCCGGTGATATTGAACTCGATCCCGATACGGGCAAAGTCAATGTCAAAGGAAAGGAAGTAGAGCTTACTTCCTCTGAGTTTTCGCTCTTGAAGATTTTTCTGGTTAATCCAGGACATATTTACTCTCAAGAAGACCTGCTTTTGAAATTTGATTCCGAGGACCAGCCGGGCGCTGTCAAGCAGCTTGTGATGAGACTGAGGAAGAAGATTGATGGCGATAGACAGAAGTCATATATAGCCACAGTTAGAGGGTCCGGGTACAAATTCGATGAGAAGTCCGATGCTAGCTCTGGCGCGAATCTGGATGTTTAGACGGTACTATTTGCCGAAGGTCTATATAAGGGCTTTCCTGGTTGTATCGGCAGTTTTATTGGGCTTCTTTTCCTGGGCTTCAACTACCTATTGCGCTACGCCAGGGACGGAGTCTAAGTCTAAATCCCAAGAAGACCCGATGAAGCGGTACCTGACGGATGGCGATATACAGGAAGGTTTGCATGAAGCAAGGCTCAACATGAAGACTTTCAGGGATTCTTATTGGAGAGAGCAGGTCGTTATTTTCTCCATTCATTCGGGCCATGTGAATAAGAGAGTTCAAAAGATTGCCCGCGCCTGTGTCAACGATTCGGATGACAGAATTCATGCTCTTTCCACCCTGTCCATGGTGTTTGCCCAAACAGGCAAAATCGAATCAGCTATCAATGTGGCTCGCAAGGTCCTGGAAGCCGACAGGGATAATGCCAGAGCGATGGCATCCCTGGCTCTGGCTATGAGTAAAAGAGGAGAGCCGGAAGAGGCTGATAGGCTCATGATGAAAGCTATCAGTGATGGTGGCGGCAACGAAGATGTGATGTTTCTCGCCTGCAATTTTTATGAACGGCAAGGAAGGCTATCTGACGCGCTTAACGCCCTGGAGTTGTGGACTCAGTTAAAGCCGAACTCTGCGTATGCCCACTACATGAAGGGGCATTATTTTGATAAGTCTCTCTCCATGAGTCGCGCTAAAGCTGAGTTTGAGAAGGCAATCTCTCTCAATCCGAACTACTGGAGCGCAAAAAAGGATCTGGCATCGGTACTCACTTATCAAAAAGATTTCAAAAGAGCGGCGGTTCTCTATGAATCAATTTTGAGAGCGGGTAAGGGGTCGGCGGCTTCATATATTCACTATGCGGAGTGCCTTGAGGCTCTCGGTAAAAATCTGCAAGCGCTGGAGAAGTACACATTGGCTTTGAACAAGGTTTGCTACACCCGGGATCCCCAAGAAGCGATCAAGGCTATCACCCATATCAAGATAGGGAGACGGAAGTGGGCTGTGCAAGCAGGAGCGGGCCGCGTGAGAATGTTGATGGAGACAGGGAGTTTAGAGCAGGCGTTGAACGAAGCCAATCAGTTGAGCGTTCTTTTATCCAGTAGCCTGGAGCCCAGATATATGAAAATGCTTGTTTTGATGAGGATGAAAAAGTACGATCTTGCCTTGAGGGAGATCAATTTATTGATAGCCGACGAAAAGGATATTCCGCTCTTTTTTTTGAAAAGAGCAGAGATACATAGAATGATGAATAAGCCGGAAGCGGCCGCCAGGGATGTGGTGCTTGCCAGGCGGCTGCAAAAGTATGGATCTATTGAGGAGCCTGAGAGCCCATCTCGCGACTAGCCTGTTCAATAGCCGACTGCTCTGTTTCTATCTTTTGCTGCCAGGGATTTTTTGCCCAGCTTGTCATAGATATCGGCTCTGAGCTTATAGAGTCTGGAGTAGTTTTCACCCAGGTACATCTCTATCGCTTTGTTCACATCGTATAGAGCCTTCTGATACGCGCCGGTTTTTAACTGAAGCCTGGCTCTGTTTTCGTAGGCACCATCATCGGCGGGATTTTTCTTGAGAACTGTTGTGTAGTCGGCTATCGCTTTAGGATAGTCTTTTGCCTGATTGTACATGTCGGCTCTGGACATATAAAGTTGGTCTCGATAAGCACCGGATGCGATGGCACTAGTCATGTCCTTTATCGCAGCTTGATACTTCTTCTGGTTGTAGTAGATTTGCGATCTGGTTTTGAACAGTGTTCGCTCATCATCTTTATAGTCGTAAGCAGAGTGGTTGGACTTTTGATGGAAGGCTATAGCTTTGTTCATGTACTCCAGGGCTTTAGGATAGTTCTCGATGGAGACATAGAGTTTGCCTTTTTTATAATTGATAGCCCAGGGTGTGCCGCCATCATGGGCCAGCGCGTAATCATAGTCTTTCAGAGCTTTGTCAAAGTTGCCGGCCAGTTCGTGGGCGTCTCCCCTCCACTTGTGGTATTGGGCGTTGGTCGGGGCTAGTTTTATGGCCAGGTTGAGGTCCTGCAAGGCTTCTTTGTCATAGCCTATTTTGAAATAGCTTTTCCCGCGTTCTGCATGCAGCATCGCTACATTTTTGTTGTTTTTTATGACCTTGCTTAAGTACTCAATCGCACGAAAGTAAGAGCTGTTTCTGAGGTAGGCTTCGGCATGGGCAAGATTTTTGCGATCTTCTGCAGAGTATGCGTTTGCGATGGATGATGAATACAGAACCAAAAGCAGTGTCAGGAAGGTGGTGGTGATTGCTTTCGGTCTTATCATCTCAATCACCGCATCGATTATTTAGGATTTTCTTGTCACTCTTCATCACTGTGTTCTTCGTCTTCATCCACATGGTGCGCCACAATTTCTGTATGGCCTAGTCCTTGCGGTCCGATGGAGTGAGAAAGCGATACCGTGGAAGTTGAAGATTTTTGAGAAGATTGTGGTGCTGCTAAGGTGGTCTGAGTAACAGTCGGCTCTTTCTTTTGAGGTTCCTTATCAGTGTCTTTATCTACATCTTTTTTCTTGGCTTTGCTTTCTTTTTTCCGGGCCCTTACATTCACTTTATCACGAGATGGCGAAGTCTTTTCCTTTTCGCTCTTTTCGTCTTCGCCGTGATTGTTATTGTTGTTCTTCGTATCCTCGTCTTCATCTACATCCTGCGCCAGCGCTTTGACAAGAACTTCGACGCTATCCAGCGGCGGTCCTTCTTCTTTCTGTTCTGCTTTCTTGCGGGCGGCTATGCCTTTTAGCTTTTTCTTCCTTTCTTCCAGGCGCTCTCTGGCTATCTTCGGATCCGGGTGGTGATGGTAGTCTTCCACATAGTGAAGGATGCTTTCTTCCAAATAGTCCTCTTCGTGGTTATCTTCCTGGGAACTGAGAGGAGTTGGATCTTCTTTGTAGCCGGTGAAGATGAATCTATACGGTTGGGTTAAAAGTTTTCGCTCACAGAAAAAGCTGAACAGGGCGGTGGCTGCGATACTGATAAGAACCACTGAGTAGGCTACGCTCTGGAGAATGATCGCGTCTTCGATGCCTTTTGACACCGCTATGGAAGCCAGTACAGCTGCAGCCAGTCCCCGCGGTATCATGATGCAGGCGATGGTGGCATCTACTTTGGTTGTCTTAATGCTTGGTAGCGCCAATCGTACTATCAGAGGCCTTGAGATAAACAGCCAGAGGACGATTATGCAACCGGCGTAGACCAGGTCCACACCGATGGCCTGGATGGAGATCCCCAGGTAGACGAAGAAGAAGGTCTTAAGTAAGAAGACAAGCTCGGCAAATAGAGCTCTTTCATCATCATTGAGTGATATCGGTCTGAGCCATGTGGAGGAAGATAGTTTGCTATGAGGCATTCGCTCGGCGTTACCCATAACAATTCCGAAAGCAAGGGCCGCCAACATTCCGGAGAAGCCGAACATCTCTGCGAAGCCATAGGAGATGCAGACACAGGCAGGAGTGGTGAATTTCGTGTGTGATAGGGTTCTGATGCGGACCAGAAGGGAAGACCACATATAGCCAAAAATGCCGCCGATGATGCAGGCCATAGTGAATGAAGAAGCCACGTCACTGAGAACAAGCATGGGCGCAAAGCCATGTCCTTTCTCCACCGCTGTCATTAAGGCCAGGGTAACCACAATGGATAAGACGTTACCGAGTATAGATTCGAGCACCAGCGCTGTTTTCGTTCTCTCCTGGAGGTTCAAGCCTTTGAGCAAGGGAACAGCTATGGATGCTGCTGTGCCTCCCAGGGTGGTGCCGAGGATCAGTGCCGACATGTCGGGAATTTTGAATAGAAATTTGGAGGTGGCCACCACCACCATCACCGAAAGAATGAATCCGATGAAGCCGAGTATCAAGGCCGGCTTCAGCGCTTTTCGAAGAGAGACGAATTTCATATTCAGTCCACTTTCGAACAGGATGATAACCAGGGTAAGGTTGGAGAAAACAGGTCCGACTTCTCCAAAGTGTTGGATTGTGGCAAGACCGGTCACCGGACCGATAATCAATCCAAGCAATACCAGAGGCAAAACATCAGGAACTCTGCTTTGCTCGAAGAAAGCAGCAAATAGATGAGCTAGAAAAATTATGGTGCCAATGGCTGTTACGGCGACTGCGATTTCCACTTGGTCGTAACCTTATCTCTTAATTGCCTGGAATTCCCTGGAATTTTGAAGCTCCTATTTCTTATTTTCCCGAAATAGGCGATAGATTCCCGCTTTAACCTGGTAAAACTATTTTATTAGTCATATAAAATCAAGGAGCAACAGTGGCGAGGGCTCGTAAATGCCTGCTCTGCTTGGGTTTTGGAGGAATTAGGTTGCGCCTGTCACAAATACAAGAGCTTCAAGGAGTTGACCCTTCAAAAGCTTCCGGCGCCGTATTCGACCGTTCCGGACGATACCGCTATCTTCTCTGGCGTTCGATAGAGGATGGTGGGGGCAAAGGAACTGTTTGCTTTGTGATGCTCAATCCTCACAGAGCAGACGCGAGAAGCAATGATCCCACCATCACCCGCTGTGTCAATTTTGTTCGGACCTGGGGCTATGACAGGCTCTCGGTCGTCAACCTCTTTGCTTACATGGCTAAAGAGCCACGGGAGCTAATTCTCCGCAAAGAGCCGGTGGGGCAGTTAAATGACCGATATATTTATGGGAGCATGGCGGGGGCTGACTTGATTGTGGCAGCCTGGGGTAACTATGGCAGCCATATGGGACGTTCTACCAGGGTTCTATCCATGGCAAAAGAGTGGGGCCTGGGGCTGCAATGCCTGGACCGCAACGCCACCGGCGAACCCAAGCATCCCTTATATCTTCCAAAGACAGCGACGCCATTACCGCTTAGCTACTAGGTGCCGGAGAGAGGAGAAGGGATGTGTAAGGATCTCTTCTTCCGGGAATTTGAATTTATAGAGTTCGGCGAATTTCCTCTGGGGTGAGCATGCGCACTATTTCCTGGTTTTGTTTTGTTTGCGCCTTCTGCTACTTTGCTCTTTTGGGCATGGAGTACAGCAAGTATGTGCGCGGACAAAACTGGACTCCAACCACGGCAACGGTGGAAAAAGCAGCTAACAGCATTCCCGCCACCAAGTATGAACCGAATCGCCTCAATGAGATTGCTGCTTTCGTTAACTGGTCTTACATCAGCTACGAATACAAAGTCGGCGACGGAATTTATCAGCATACCGAGGAGATGGGACCCCATTTTTCGATATTTGACTACATGATAGGACCCCTGGCTTATAGATTTAAGGAGGGTGACACCATCGATATCAAATACAACGAGCACAATCCCAAAGAATCAGTGTTCGGCTTCGATATTTTTAGACCGGTGGAAACCCTTGGTGGCACAGCAATGCTCTTTGTGTTTGTGGGTATGGTTTTACTGGGTATCGACCGAATGCTCAGCGTGGCAGACAATAGAGATACCGAAGATATGCCGTACTAGAGCTAGCCTTGCAACAAAATTTAGTCTGTTTCAAGCTTTATGCCTGGTGTACCGGAGACTGTCCTTTGTTGGTAGAGCTGCTACCGTTAGTTTTTTTTTCGTCTTTCTTCTCTTTTTTCTGACCGTCAATCATGGCTTGAACAAGACCGATGAAGAGTGGATGCGGTTTGTCCGGTCTGGATTTTAGCTCAGGATGGAATTGGCAAGCCAGGAAATAGGGGTGGCTTGGAATTTCTATCATCTCCACCAGATTTCCGTCGGGAGAAAGACCGGAGAAAACCATTCCGTGATTTTGCAGTTCTTCGCGGTGAGAATTATTTACTTCATACCGGTGGCGGTGGCGTTCTGAAATTTCTTCCTTGCCGTATACTTCCCTGGCCTTGGTGTTATCCTGGATATTGCAAGGATATCTTCCCAATCTCATGGTGCCGCCTTTGAGGACCACATTGTGTTGGTCAGGCATAAGGTCTATAACCGGATGTGGTGTCTTGGGATCGAACTCTGTTGAATGTGCTTCTTCCAGGGAGGCTACATTCCTGGCAAATTCAATCACCGCTGTCTGCATGCCCAGGCACAGACCCAAGTAGGGGATGCTGTTTTCCCTTGCGTAGGTGGCAGCTTCAATCTTTCCTTCGATGCCTCGATCACCGAATCCGCCCGGGACTAGAATTCCGTCCATTCCCTTGAGGTGTTCTTCGGCACCGCTTGCTTCGATGTCTTCGGAGAGAACCCATTTGATTTTTACTTCTGCTCCGGTTTTCAATCCGGCATGTTTGAGCGCTTCTACCACCGATATGTAAGCGTCTGAGAGCATTACGTATTTGCCCACTATGGCAACATTTACCCTTTCGGTAGGCTTCTTGACCTTATCGACAAGCTCTTTCCATTCTCTAAGGTCTGGTTCATTCTTAGGCAGATGCAGTCTTTCAAGTACTCTCTGGGCCAGTCCTTCTTTCTCAAGAATAATTGGTACTTCGTAGAGATGTTTGACGTCTATGCATTCGATAACAGCGTTGGATGAGACATCGGTGAAGAGGGCTAGTTTCTCCCGGATGGATGGAGAGAGGGTCAGCTCACTTCTGCATACAAGTACGTCCGGTTGAATACCTCGGCTTCTGAGCAGCTCCACACTGTGCTGGGTTGGCTTGGTTTTCAGCTCGTGGGTGGTCTTCAGGTTGGGGATCATGGTGGCATGGATGTAACAAACATCGTGGATGCCGATATCCTTGCGCATTTGTCGGATAGCTTCTAAAAAGATAAGGCTCTCAATGTCACCGACTGTGCCGCCAATCTCTACGATAACCACCTCAGCCTGGGATTGGGCGGTGGCTTTCTTGATAAAAGCTTTGATCTCGTTTGTGACATGGGGAATCATCTGAACGGTTCCGCCCAGGTAGTCACCCCTTCTCTCTTTCTCCAGAACACTCTTATAGATTGTACCGGCGGTCACGTTATTGACTCTGCTCAGGTTAGTGCTGATAAAGCGTTCATAGTGACCCAGATCGAGGTCCGTCTCTGCTCCGTCTTCGGTCACAAAGACTTCCCCGTGCTGGTATGGACTCATGGTGCCCGGGTCGACGTTCAGATATGGGTCGAGCTTGACAATGGTTGTGCTAATGCCTCTCGCCCGGAGCAGTCTTCCAAGAGACGCTGCGATGATGCCTTTCCCCAAAGAAGAAACCACACCACCTGTCACAAAGACATACTTGGAGCTCATACTGCCTCCTATTCGAGCATTAGTTACCTGTACAATAATATACGTACAAGACCGCATTCTGCTTGAAACTGGCGGATCTAATACGTTAATTTAGCTTAGGAAAGCGTTTATCGACCTGGATCATTCCCCGATTTTAGGGACCTTGAAGAAGGGGCCTTCCTTGTCAGGAGCAGTTTTCAGAAGCTTTTCATGGCCGGGAGGAGTTATCACCTCGTCAGCCCTGAGGACGTTAACAGCGCCTTCAACGGGATGGGACATCGGCTCCACCCCTTCAGTGTTAACTTTCTCCAGCTGGGATACATAATCCAAAATCCTTCCCAGTTGCTCCGTATAGAGCTTTTTCTCGTCTTCCGTTAGAGAAAGTCGAGCTAGCTTTGCCACATGCTCTACGTCTTTTACGGTTATCATTCTTGCTTGACCCGCCCCGGTTTAGTCGACCGCATTATTCTCCCAGAAACTTCTTTTCCTGTGAACGATGCTATTTGAAATTACCCTACTCTTTCTGGCTATGCTTCTGATTGTCGCCTCTTCCGAGCTGTTTACAAACGGCATAGAATGGCTCGGTCAGAGACTCGATCTCAATGAAGGGGTGGTGGGCAGCATATTCGCGGCCATCGGCACGGCTCTGCCCGAGACCCTGGTGCCCCTTGTGGCGGTTCTTTCCTTCGGTCACCAGCAGGGGAACGAGGTCAGTGTGGGAGCTATTACCGGCTCTCCTTTTATGTTGAGCACTTTGACCCTCGGTCTTTGCGGCGCTTTTGTCTACATTTTCCATAAACGTGGGCTGAGACCACTGGAAATTAGCGCCGATACCAGGGTGTTAAAACGTGATCTCAGTTTTTTCTTGATTGCTTTATATCTGTTTTTCCTCCCCCGGAGCCAGTCTTGAGAACCGTTCTGGGCATCTGCATCTTTCTTATTTATCCGGTTTACATTGTGGTTACTCTCAAAGCCGAGGGGGATATCGGGGAAGAGCCTGGAACACTCTATGTTTCGCGTCTTCTGACCAAGATCGGACTGGGAGAGGGAGAGCTACCGGCCGGTAAGGCCAGCAGATCCAGTAATCTGGGCTTGATTCTTTTTCAAGTCTTGAGTGCTGTTGGTGGTATCACATGCGGAGCATACTTCTTTGTCAACCAGATCCAGGATGTGAGCCAGTCATTGGGCTTTCCTGCCCAGGTTCTCTCAATTATCATCTCTCCTATTGCCACGGAGTTTCCCGAAAAAATGAACAGCATTCTCTGGCTCAGGAAAGGTAAAGATACCCTGGCTCTAGGAAACGTGACCGGCGCGCTTGTGTTTCAGTCCACGATACTGGGCGGATTTGGTGTAGCCTGCACTCGCTGGAACCTGGGTATTGATGCCAGGGTCGGTGTCACTATCGCCCTGCTTTCAGCCACACTAATATACGTTATGGTGCTAAAAAAGTCTTTGAACTTCAAGTTCTTGAGTCTCGGCATTCTTGTCTATGCCGCCGCCATTACCTTCTTTCAGATAAGTCCTTGAAATAGCATTCGGCAAGCTCAAAGCAAAAGGCTCTAGCTATCCTGAATCAAGTTTCCCTGGGTTTCTTTTTCTAGCTTAATCGTAGGCTCGGCTTCCGCCTTGAAATCTTGCTTTTCCACTAAAGATTCCTCATTACCTTCTGTCTTGTTAGCAGGAGACGGTTCCTTTTTGGGAGGCGGTTGCAGCTGCAACTGGGTCGGATAGGCGCCGGTGGGTTCGCGCGGTGGCGCATCGGTGGGGGGATAGACAAAGTCGAGAATCTCTTTGATGGCAGCCGCCACCGGTATGGCGATCAACATTCCAAGGGCTCCGGCTGTCACCTCTCCGCAAAGTACTGCCATGATAATGGCAAGGGGATGCAGCTCGACCACGTGCCCGATGAAACGCGGAATGACAAGGTAGTCTTCTACCAGGCGGGCGATCCAGTAGCAGAGGAAAATCGGCAGAGCTACCTGGGTACCGTGCTGGGCAACGCCCACGATTACAGCCATGGATATAGCCATGAGGGGGCCCAGTACCGGGATGATCTCCAGGACACCGCTGACAATTGCCAGCAGAAGCGCGTATTTTATTTTGAAAACAAAATGCAGGAATATGTAAGCGACGGAGGACATGAGAATGACAAGGAATATCTGCCCGCGAATATATTTCGAGAGCATTATATTCATCTGACCCGATAGTTGCACCACGGTCTCACGCTTGTCTATGGGGACGAAGCGGAGGAAAAACTTCCCGACCCTTTCGCTGTCGACGATGAAATAAATTGAGGAGACAATGCAGACCAGAACGGAGAGCAAGCTTTTTGAGAGGATCTCACCCAGGTGGACAATCTCTCCTGGTTTGCCGAACCAGCTCTCCAGGTCGGTTACCATCTCGGTGGCGGTCTCTTCCACGTCTATCTGCCAGCCGTAGCTGGTGGAGACTTGCTCCAGAAGATTGGTCATGATTTCGTGGCGCTGGGTTACCAGGTTGGTCGCCTGGTCCATGATGCTGCCGCCGAAAAAGTTGCTGAGAGCGATGATTCCGGCCAGGGTTGCCACGTATATAACAGCCACGGCGAACTTGGCATGGATTTTGAAGGTGGAGGATACCCAGTTCACGAAAGGCAAAAGCAGATACGCGATGATGCCGCCCACGATGAAGGGAGGAAATACCTCCCTGATGAGCCATATGAACCAGACTAGTAGAAATATAGCCAGCCACTTAAACATACTTACTATTTACACCAAAAGAGATGACCCCAGTCGCTTTTTACAAGAGATTTTGTAAAATCGCAACCGGGGTCTATTTGATTTCTAGTTTCAGCTTACGCAGACTGCGACGCTGTTCTCTTTGGAAAAGTCCTTCACTCCTGCCCTGACGAGCTTTGTCATCAACCAGGAGGGGCGGAATCTTTCACCCAGAGCACCCTGATAGTCACGCAATTCTTCCAGGCATTGAGCCAGACCTTTATCAGAAGCAATGGTCAAAAGACCGCGCTTGAGACCGCATCCGTACTTCATGGCCACGTCCACGTCACAGGCTTGCACCACATCTTCTTGCAGGGCATAGACCGCTTCATTGAACATCGGTAGAATCACTCGCTCAGCTTTAAAGCTGCCGGGATATTTGCGAGTTTCGGAAAGCATCTTATTGGCTTTTGCTACCAGTTTGGAGAGTTCCGGATTGATCGGTTTAGCTTCGCCTTTTTTAACCGGATTGGCTTTGTCGTGAACATAGAAACCGGCACCGGATTTCTGACCGAGGAAACCTTCTTCGACCATCACTTTCAACAAGGGGGCCGGCTCGAAGCGTGGACCGTACTCTTCGTAGAGGAAGTTGACCACATGGGCGCAGATATCGATACCGGTCATGTCAAAGAGGGTGAAAGGACCCATGGGCAGACCGAACTCAACCACTTTGTTGTCTATCTCTTCGGGGGTGCCTGCGCCTTCTTGCAGAGCCCAGAGCGCTTCGTTCATGTAAGGGAAGAGGACGCGATTGACCAGGAATCCCGGGCATTCTTTGACGTGCACAGGCTCTTTGCCAAGGTCTTTGCAAAGCTGCATGGCTTTTTCCACGGTCTCCTTAGAGGTGGCCACGCCGGGAATAACTTCCACCAGTTTCATGAACTGGGCCGGATTGAAGAAATGCATTCCAAGAACTTTGTCGGATCTTTCGGTTGCGCTGGCAATTTCGGAGACAGAGAGGGCCGAGGTGTTGGTGGCCAGGATCGTGTGGGCCGGGCAAACACTATCCAGCTCTTTGAAGATGCTTACTTTTACATCTATCTCTTCCAGGGCTGCTTCGATGACGATGTCAGGATTGTCAATATCGTCAAAACTTGTGGTGCCTCTGATGTTGGCGAACAGTTTGTCCGCTTCTTCGCTGGTGAGGGCTTCCCTTTTCACTCGGGAGTCATACATGCGACGGATGTTTTGCAGTCCGCGTTCGACGAACTCGTCCTTTACATCCTTGAGAACCACTTTGATACCAGCCTGGCTCAATACCTGCGCGATGCCGCTACCCATAGCGCCTGCGCCAATCACGGCAGCCTTTTCTATCTTCATGGGAAAGACCTCATATAACTTAATTCTAGAGGCGTTATGCTAGCATGTTCAGGTTGAACAATCGCTTTACTGAAGGATTGTTTTCGGTTTGGTCTTTCTTGATCGATAGGACCGGATCATGTATCAGTGCCTGACCTGATTGTGTCAGGGGTGACGTCTTTCACCCGCGCTTACTAGAGGATTAAAATGGCGAACGGTTCTTTGGTCTCCGAGTTGTTTCGTTGCGTGCCTGCGGTGCAGGAAATTCATGGGGATGATACGCCCAGGCACCTGGGATGGTTGATGCTCACTGGACTGGGTATTGGTGCCACCATCGGTGCCGGAATTTTTGCGATGCCCGGTATCATTGCCGGTAAAGCCGGACCTGCGGGTGTACTATCATTCTTGATTACAGGTCTCGTCATCCTGATAGTGGCCATCTGCTACGAGAAATTCTCCAGCAGGATGCCCCAGGGAGTTTCTGCCTATAGCTATGTCTACCACTCCATGGGAGAGTTGGTGGCGTGGGTAGTGGCGTTTGGTTTGTTTATGGAATATAGCTTCGGCGCTTCCGCCGTGGCTATCGCCTGGAGTGTCTACCTGGATACTGCGGTGGGCGTGAATTTGCCTGAATTCTGGATGGGACCGAAAGTCGATGAAGCCGGAGTGTTTCACTTCGGTATAAATATTGTAGCTATCGCCGTGGTTTCCGTGATCACCGCCGTACTGATTTTTGGTGGCGTGAGTAAGTCGGCCAAGCTCAATTTCATGCTTGTCATTTTGAAAATGGTTTTACTCATGGTCTTTCTCGGCTTCGGTATCGCCCACATCGACAGCGCTAATTGGTCGCCGTTCTTTCCCATGGGCTGGGAAGGCGTATGGAAAGGGGCTGCCATAGCGGTATTCCCTTATGTGGGATTTGATGCGCTTTATACTTTTGCTCGGGAATCCAAGAGCCAGAAGGACACCCGAATCGGGACCTATTTGACGGTGGGGGTGGTGGCACTGCTTTATGTCGCTGTAATGGCCGTGGCCACCGGACTGGCACCTTGCTTTATTGATGGTGAGCCGAATCCGCTATTTGTGGGATCCGAGGCGGCTGCCCCCCTGGCCAAATTGCTGGTCAGCGTGGGCGAGACCTGGACTGCTCAGTTCATCGCCGTAGGAGCCGTTCTCGGTATCTTCAATGTCTTGTTGGTACTCTGTATGGGCGGACCAAGAATCTTCCGAAATATGTCTGAGGATGGTCTTCTTCCCAAGATATTTTCTAAAACTAGTAAAGGAAACCCTACCTTCGGAATACTTTTGAACGGTGTTCTTGTGGCTGGTATAGCAGGTTTCATGGAATTTGGCGATATTGCCGACATGATGGTTCTGGGAACTCTGGTGGCTTTCATCTTTGTCTGCATAGGTGCTGTGCGACTTAAATTGCTCAATCCGATTTTGCCTGTTATAGGCGCTTTCGGTTGCATCTATCTTGCCTGCCATCTCAATCCTATGGTGCTCCAGGCTTACGCAATAACCTGTCCTTTCGGGCTTTTGATTTATGGCTTCTACGGTTACAAACACAGTCGCTTGAGAAATCAGGTAGAGCCGATTGAGGCAGATGCTCCGCCAGCTTCGCCTCCTCCTGCAGCCATTGATGACACCGATTCTAAGCCGGAGTCCGCCGCAGAGTCTGAATCTGAGAATGATTAAGGTCTAAAACCGGAAAGGCTAGATTGCCCTACTTCACTTCCATCCAGTTTTTACCGGTGCCCATATCCACTTTCAGTGGCACTTTAAGGGGCTGGTTCATCTCCATGGCTTCCAGCACCAGGGCTTTTGTCTCTTCCAGTTCGCTGTCCGGAACATCAAGCACCAGTTCATCATGCACTTGCAGGATCAGTTTGGCTTTCAGCCCGGAATTAAGGAGCTTTTTATCCAGCTCGATCATGGCCAATTTGATAAGGTCTGCGGCGCTGCCCTGTATGGGAGCGTTGCAAGCGGCTCTCTCGTCTGCGCGACGGACATTGGCATTCTTGTCGTGGAGATTTCTGAAGTATCTTCTTCGACCCCATAAAGTGGTGACATAGTTGTTGGTTTTGGCATCTTCTATGGTGCCTGAAAGGAATTCTTTTACCTTTGGATAGCGGCTGAAATACTTGTCTATGAACGCCTGGGCTTCTTTGGTGGAGACACCCAGGTCCTGGGCGGTGGCGAAGGCTCCCTGTTGATAGACCAGGGCGAAATTCAGGGTTTTCCCAACCCTCCTCTTGTCCGAGTCTACCTCTTCTATGGGGATATCGAAAATCTCCATGGCTGTACGCGCATGAATATCCTGATCCTGTTTGAAGGCATCGATTAAAAGTTCGTCGCCGGACATATGGGCAAGCATTCTCAGCTCGATTTGGGAGTAGTCAGCCGCCAATAGTGATGAACTCTCGTCGGCTGGAATGAAGGCTTTGCGAATCTCTCTACCTATCTCTGTTCTGATGGGAATATTCTGCAAGTTCGGATTGGAGCTACTGAGCCGCCCGGTGGAAGCCACCGTCTGGTTGAACTCACCATGGAGGCGATTGTCCCTGGTGGAGACTTCCCGGGGAAGCGCGTCCACATATGTAGAACGCAGTTTTGACAGCTGCCTGTAATCTAAAAGTAGGGGTACTATCTCATGCTCGTCTTTAATCGCTTCGAGCACACTGGCATCTGTGGAATAGCCGGTTTTGGTCTTGGTTTTGGTGGTCAGACCAAGCTCTTCAAAGAGAACTTTTTGAAGCTGTTGGGTGGAGGTGATATTGAAAGAATGAAATTCAGTATAGAAGCAGAATATAATTCAGCAGAATATTTGATTGGAAGAATTAAAGATTTTCATAAACTACTCAATGTTAGAAAGAAATTTAACGAAAACAACTCGTGTATGGGGTTTTGAAAGATTTTCTTAAAGATCAAGAGATAGTTTGATATAGGTATTGACGAAGACCGGGCAAGCAATGCAAGCGCAAGGGGTGCTTCT